>NZ_JBKGUA010000010.1:0-241743 GCF_046543485.1 Paraburkholderia sp. EG304
GGATAGCCCAGGTGATGTTTTAGCTCGGCGCCCAGCGCACGCTCGATCAGCGCCTTCTTGAACGCCATCGAGGCTGTTTGCACCGCTTCCGCCGTCATCGGACCCTTCACGAACTGATCGATGAGCTCCTCTGGAATCGCGGGCAGCTCAGGCGGGGGCGCAGACCCTGCTTTTGGTTTGCTTGGCATACATGCTCCTTTGGGTACATGTTATGCCTTGAACACAAAATTTCTGACAGGCTCCTTTTTTGTCGTTGTTCTGGCTTCCTTTGGCCTTTCCTTGCTGGCTTGTCGGTCTAATAGACCAATAACAAAGCAAGGAAAGGCCAAAGAACCCAGAACAACGACAAACCAAGCCGCCGGCAAGGCAAAACCCCTCGTTAGCTATAATCAACCATTCTCCGCCTCCAAAATCCTGCTTTTAACCAGAAACATGAGCGACACCCCGAGCGACCCGACCTCGACGCTTGCAAAAAGCTTCGAACCCCACACCATCGAAGCCCACTGGGGCCCTGAATGGGAAAAGCGCGCCTACGCCGCGCCCTCCTTCCACCCGAACCGCAAGGATTTCTCGATCCAGCTGCCGCCGCCGAACGTCACGGGCACGCTGCACATGGGCCACGCGTTCAACCAGACCATCATGGACGGTCTCACCCGCTATCACCGCATGCTCGGCGAAAACACGCTGTGGGTGCCGGGTACCGACCACGCGGGCATCGCCACGCAGATCGTCGTCGAACGTCAGCTCGACGCGCAGGGCGTCTCGCGCCACGACCTCGGCCGCGAAAAATTCGTCGAACGCGTGTGGGAGTGGAAGCAGCAGTCCGGCTCGACCATCACGAATCAGGTGCGTCGTCTCGGTGCGTCGATCGACTGGTCGCGCGAATACTTCACGATGGACGACAAGATGTCGGCCGCCGTGCGCGACGTGTTCGTGCGTCTGTATGAACAGGGGCTGATCTATCGCGGCAAGCGCCTCGTGAACTGGGACCCGGTGCTGCTCACCGCCGTGTCCGACCTCGAAGTGGTCAGCGAAGAAGAGAACGGCCACCTGTGGCACATCCACTATCCGTTGACCGACGGCTCGGGCCATCTGACCGTCGCCACCACCCGCCCGGAAACCATGCTCGGCGACACCGCCGTGATGGTGCACCCGGAAGACGAGCGCTACGCGCACCTGATCGGCAAGACCGTCACACTGCCGCTGTCGAACCGCGAAGTGCCGATCATCGCCGACGATTACGTCGACCGCGAATTCGGCACCGGCGTCGTCAAGGTCACGCCCGCGCACGATTTCAACGACTATCAGGTCGGCCTGCGCCACAAGCTGCCGCAGATCGAAATCCTCACGCTCGACGCGAGAATCAACGACAACGCGCCCGAAAAATACCGCGGCCTCGACCGTTTCGAAGCCCGCAAGCTGGTGGTCACCGATCTCGAAGCGCTGGGCGCGCTCGAATCGGTCAAGCCGCACAAGCTGATGGTGCCGCGCGGCGACCGCACCGGCGTCGTGATCGAGCCGATGCTGACCGACCAGTGGTTCGTCGCGATGAGCAAGCCGGCGCCCGAAGGCACGTTCAATCCGGGCAAGTCGATCGCCGAAACCGCGCTCGACGTCGTGCGCAACGGCCAGATCAAATTCGTGCCGGAGAACTGGACCACCACGTACTACCAGTGGCTCGAAAACATCCAGGACTGGTGCATTTCGCGCCAGCTGTGGTGGGGTCATCAGATTCCGGCGTGGTACGGCGAGAACGGCGAAGTGTTCGTCGCCAAGACCGAAGAGGACGCGAGCGCGAAGGCCGTCGCGGCCGGCTACACGGGCGCGTTGAAGCGCGACGAAGACGTGCTCGACACGTGGTTCTCGTCGGCTCTGGTGCCGTTCTCGTCGCTCGGCTGGCCGAACGAAACGGAAGAACTGAAGCACTTCATGCCGTCGTCGGTGCTTGTCACCGGCTTCGACATCATCTTCTTCTGGGTCGCGCGCATGGTCATGATGACCACGCACTTCACCGGCAAAGTGCCGTTCGACACGGTCTACGTGCACGGCCTCGTGCGCGACGCCGAAGGCCAGAAGATGTCCAAGAGCAAGGGCAACACGCTCGACCCGATCGATATCGTCGATGGCATCGACCTCGACGCGCTCGTCGCGAAACGCACCACCGGCCTGATGAACCCGAAGCAGGCCGCGTCGATCGAGAAGAAGACCCGCAAGGAGTTTCCGGACGGCATTCCGGCGTTCGGCACCGACGCGCTGCGCTTCACGATGGCGTCGATGGCCACGCTCGGCCGCAACGTCAATTTCGACCTCGCCCGCTGTGAAGGCTATCGCAACTTCTGCAACAAGCTGTGGAACGCCACGCGCTTCGTGCTGATGAACTGCGAAGGCCATGACTGCGGTTTCGGCCAACCGGCGCAATGTGGCGAATGCGGGCCAGAAGGCCATCTGCATTTCTCGCAGGCCGACCGCTGGATCGTGTCGCAGCTGCAGCGCGTGGAAGCGGAAGTCGCCAAGGGCTTTTCGGACTATCGTTTTGATAATGTGGCCAACGCCATATACAAGTTCGTCTGGGACGAATATTGTGACTGGTACGTCGAGCTCGCCAAGGTGCAGATCCAGACGGGGCAGCCGAACCAGCAGCGAGCCACGCGTCGCACGCTTTTGCGTGTGCTCGAAACGGTGCTGCGCCTCGCGCATCCGGTGATCCCGTTCATCACCGAAGCGCTGTGGCAGAAAGTGGCGCCGCTCGCGGGACGCTACCCGGAAGGCAAGGCCGAGGGCGAGGCGTCCATCATGGTGCAGCAGTACCCCATCGCGGAGCCGTCGAAGCTCGACGAAGACGCCGAGCAGTGGGCGAACGACCTCAAAGCGGTGATCGATGCATGCCGCAATCTGCGCGGCGAAATGAACTTGTCGCCGGCGGTGAAGGTGCCGTTGCTCGCCACCGGCAACGCGGAGCGTCTTCGTACGTTCGCGCCTTATGCTCAGGCGCTTGCGCGTCTGTCCGAGGTGCAGATCATTGCCGACGAGGCGGCGCTCGATGCCCAGGCGGATGGCGCGCCGATTGCTATCGTAGGAACGGACAAGCTCGTTTTGAAGGTCGAAATCGATGCGGCGGTCGAACGTGAACGCCTGTCGAAAGAGATCACCCGGTTGAGCGCCGAAATCGTGAAATGCAACGGTAAGCTGCAGAATCAGGCCTTCGTCGCGAAGGCGCCGGCCGCGGTCGTGGAACAGGAGCAGAAGCGGCTGGCCGATTTCGAAGCCACCGTCGGCAAGCTGAAGGCCCAACTGGCTCGCTTGCCGGCCTGATCGACGCGCCCGCCGTCCTCAACGGCGGGCATGGATTTAACCAGAGGACTCAGGGTATTCACATGCTAAAAGTTACGAAGGCGGTTTTTCCGGTAGCAGGTCTTGGCACCCGCTTCCTCCCCGCCACGAAGGCTAGCCCGAAGGAGATGTTGCCGATCGTCGACAAGCCGCTGATTCAGTACGCGGTCGAGGAGGCCATGGCGGCCGGCATCACCGAAATGATCTTCGTCACGGGCCGCAGCAAGCGCGCGATCGAAGACCATTTCGACAAGTCCTATGAGATCGAGGCCGAACTCGAAGCACGCGGCAAGGACAAGCTGCTCGAACTCGTGCGTAGCATCAAGCCGAGCCACGTCGACTGCTTCTACGTGCGCCAGGCCGAAGCGCTAGGCCTCGGCCACGCGGTGCTGTGCGCCGAGAAGCTGGTCGGCGACAACCCGTTTGCCGTGATTCTCGCGGACGACCTGTTGTACGGCACGCCGCCCGTGATGACGCAGATGATCGAGGTGTTCGATCACTATCACAGCTCGGTGATCGGCGTCGAAGAGATCCCCCCGGAAGACACGAAGTCGTACGGCATCGTCGATGGCAAGGAATGGGAAGATTCGATCATCAAGATGTCGGGCATCATCGAAAAGCCGGAGCCGAGCGTGGCGCCGTCGAACCTCGGCGTGGTCGGCCGATATGTGCTGAAGCCGCGCATCTTCGATCACCTGCGCTCGATCAAACCGGGCGCGGGCGGTGAATTGCAACTGACGGACGCGATCCAGTCGCTGCTCGCCGATGAACAGGTGCTCGCGTACAAGTATCACGGCACGCGTTTCGACTGCGGCAGCAAGCTCGGCTACCTGAAGGCGACCGTCGAGTTCGCGCTGCGTCACCCGGAAGTGGCCTCCGATTTCGAAGAATATCTGCGTACCCGCTCGCCGGTCCTCGAAGGCTGACGCCAAGGTCAGGACGAAACGAAGAAGGCGCTGTACCCCGAATAATGGGGACAGCGCCTTCTTTTTTACATCGGACGGACAGATTTACCGAATGCTGCTCAACGGCGCCGCATCAGAAACGTAAACACCTTGTCATGCGCCGAGCTTTCGACGATCTCGTTGCCGGTCTGCTTCGCGAACGCGGCGAAATCGCGCTGCGAGCCGGGATCGGTGGCGAGCACCTTGAGAATCTGGCCGCTTTCCATGTCGGCGAGCGCTTTTTTGGCGCGCAGGATGGGCAGCGGGCACATGAGCCCGCGCGCATCGACTTCCTTGTGAATCTGAATTTGCATCGACGATGACCTTCGGGACGAGGCGTCGCTAACGACGCCGGACAGAGGGTCAAATTTTACAGCAGGCGGCGCGGCGGCGCCGGACAGCGCACCGCTACAGCGTCACCGCCCTGCCGCTTTGCAGCGACTCGCGCAGCGCGACGCCGATACGCGTCGCTTCGAGCGCATCGGCGAGCGTCGCGCCGCTCTGTTCCGCATCGCCCTTCCCCGGCCCTTTTTGCACCGATGCGACGAATGCGCGTGCCTCGTGCAGAAACGCGTCCTCGAAGCGGTCGAAAAAATTCGGCGTGCACTCGTTGCGAATACCGGTCGAGTCGTAGATCTCGACGCGGTTCGCGCGCGGATTGCGGCCGATCGTCAGCGCGCCTGCCGTACCGATGACTTCGCTATGCGTATCGTTGCCGTGCGCCTGCGTGCGCGACGCGTAGAACATCGCGAGCTTGCCGCCCTCGAATTCGCAGATCGCCACGCCGTTGTCGACGTCGCCGAATTCGCGCAGACCCTCGTGCAGCGCGATCGTGCCCGCCGCGAACACGCGTGTCGCGCGCGGCTTGCCGAGCAGCCAGCGGGCGACGTCGATGTCGTGCACCGTGCAGTCGAGAAAGATGCCGCCCGAGCTCGCCGCGAAGCGCACGAAGAAGCCGTCGTTGTCGTTTTTATCGGTGGTCTGCGAGCGCACGAGGAACGGCCGGCCGATCTGGCCGGCGGCGATTTTGTCGAACGCGTCACGGTAGCTCGGATCGAAGCGGCGCATGAAGCCGATCGTCGCTTGCAGATGCGGATAGCGCGCCGCTTCGGCCAGCACGCGCTCGCATTCGGCGACATCGAGCGACAGCGGTTTTTCGCAGAACACGTGCTTGCCGGCGCGTAACGCGTCGACGATCTGCTGCGCATGCAGCGACGACGGCGTGACGAGCCATACCGCATCGAGCTGCGGATCGGCGAGCAGGTCCGCGTAATCGGCGTAAAGACGCGGCTCGGGTAGCGCATCGCGCGCCCACGCGAGTTCCTCTCCGAGCGGACTGCACGCGGCCGCGAGCGTCGCGCCCGGCACGCGATACGCGAGATTCTCCGCATGCCGCTTGCCAAGCCGCCCAAGGCCGACCACGCCGATCCGCAAGCGCTCCATGGCGGGCTTCATCACGCGGCCTCGCCGAGTTTGACCGCACGGCCCTCGCGCCATGAACGCGTCGCGGCTTCCGCGAGTTCGAGCGCTTTCAGGCCATCGGCGACGGTCGTGCGCACCGGTTTGCCGTGCGTGACCGCGTCGAAGAAATGCGCGATTTCTAGCGCGTACGCCGCGCGGTAGCGTTCGAGAAAGAACGCCTCGGGCAGGTCGGTCGATACTTTCGTCTTCGCGTACGCAGTGACTTCGGTCGGCCGGATGTTGCCCGCTTGCAGCATGCCGGTGCTGCCGAGCACTTCGAAGCGCTGGTCGTAGCCGTACGCGGCGCGCCGCGTGGTGTTGATCTGGCACAGGCGGCCGCGCTTCGTGCGGATCGTCACCGCGGTCGAATCGACGTCGCCCGCGTCGGCGATCGCGGGGTCGGTGAGGCAACTGCCGGTGGCGTGCAGCGTGTCGGCTTCGTCGTCGAGAATCCACCGGCAGATGTCGAAGTCGTGAATCAGCATGTCCTTGAAGATGCCGCCGGAGCGCCGGATGTAGTCGACCGGCGGCGCGCCAGGGTCGCGGCTCGTCACGACCAGCATTTCCGGCGTGCCGATCTCGCCTGCGTCCAGACGCGCTTTCAATGCGGCAAACGTCGGATCGAAGCGCCGCTGAAACCCGATCATGCACACGATACCCGCGCGCTCCACGGCTTGCGCGCACATCCGCGCGCGCTCCAGCGTCAGATCGACCGGCTTCTCGCAGAACACGTGCTTGTTCTGCGCGGCCGATTGGACGATCAGGTCCGCATGCGTGTCGGTGCTCGAACAGATCACGGTCGCGCCGATCGACGCGTCGCCGATCGCGCCGTCGATATCCGCGACCTGCGCGCCATGCTGGGCGGCGAGCGCGGCGGCCGCGTCGCGATTCACGTCGACCACGTATTTGAGCCGCACGCCGGGCTGCCGCGCGAGATTCGCCGCATGGATCTTGCCGATGCGTCCCGCGCCGAATACCGCGACGTCGATCGTGCTTACCGCGTCAGTCATCGTAGCCTCCAGTGTCGTTGGATTCTTCAACGTTCAGTTCGAGCTTGTACGCGAGCGCGATGAACAGCGCCTGGCACAGGCAGATCGTGCTGGTCAGCGAGCGGAACGCGAACGCGCTGCCCTCTTTCACGTAGAGTTGCGTGCTCGCGTAGCGCGCGAGCGGCGATAGCTGGCTATCCGTAATGACGAGCGTCTTCGCCTGATGATGATGCGCGACGCGCAGACAGTACTGCGTCTCCTTGCCGTACGGCGCGAAGCTGATCGCAATCACCACGTCGCCCTTCCTGACGCTGCGGATCTGCTCGCGATACATGCCGCCGAAGCCGGACACCAGATGCACGCGCTTGTGCGTGTGCTGCAACGCATAGACGATGTAGCTCGCGACCGGAAACGAGCGCCGCACGCCGATCACGTAGATGTTGTCGGCCTGCTGCAGCATCTTCACGGCGGCGTCGAACTGCTTGTCGTCGAGACCCGCCTCGAGTTCTTCGAGGCCGCCGCGCGACGCGGCGATGAACTCGCGCGCGACCGCGCCACCCGACAGCGTGCCGGGCTTCTCGTCGATCAGCTTGCGGATGCGCTGCTGATAGCTCGACGACGACACGCCCTGCCCCGTATACGCCTGACGAAACACCGCCTGCAAATCGGAAAACCCGGAAAAGCCGAACCGCTGCGCAAAGCGCACGACCGCCGACGGGTGCACACCGCAGCTCGCGGCGATATCGCTGGTGCGATCCATCATCACGCTCGAGCGATGCTGCTCGATATATGACGCCACGCTCTTCAACTGCCGAGGCAGCGACTCGTAGGTATCCGCGATGCGCTGCATCAATTCGTCGACGCTCGGCAACGCTTCTTCGGTGATCTGTTCCGCCATGACTGCCTCTCGGGGTTTCCTGCAATGCGACAGACGCGCCCGCGGCCCGCCGCAACGCGCATCCGACGTTGCCGAGTATAGGCGGGCGCCCCATCAAATGGAACGTATTTTCCATTTTTATTTGTCATGAAATTTTCTTTGCAAGGCCTCGGAAGATAACCTACTCTTGGTCGTGAGCGATGGCGCTTCGGCCTCGTTGTGTGGGTCATCGGAATGGCAAGCCACCCGCCAGGCGCTCCCTCAATAACGAACGACAGACCGAGAAAGGTGGAGACAATGAGACTTTGCAGAGGCAAGGCAACGCTCAGGATTCTGGTGACGGCGTTGACGTTGGCGACGGGATTCGGCGCGGCCTCGGCCGCCCGCGCGGCGGACGCCCACTTCGTGCTGATCAGCCACGCGCCGGATTCGGACTCGTGGTGGAACACGATCAAGAACGCGATCAAGCAGGCGGACGAGGACTTCAACGTTCAGACCGACTACCGCAACCCGCCGAACGGCGACATCGCCGACATGGCGCGTCTCGTCGAACAGGCGGCCGCACGCAACTATGACGGCGTGATCGTATCGATCGCCGACTTCGACGTGCTGAAGAGCTCGATCGGGAAGGTCACCGAGAAACATATTCCGCTCGTCACGATCAACTCCGGCACCGAAGAGCAAAGCGCGAAGCTCGGCGCGATCATGCACGTCGGCCAGCCCGAGTTCGCGGCCGGCAAAGCCGCCGGCGAAAAGGCCAAGGCCGCCGGCATCAAGTCGTTCCTGTGCGTGAACCACTACGCGACGAACCCGGCTTCGTTCGAACGCTGCCGCGGTTTCGCCGAAGCGATCGGCGCCAACTTCAAAACCTCGACTCTCGACGTGGGCCAGGACCCGACCGGCGTGCAGTCGAAAGTCAGCGCGTTCCTGCGCAATCATCCGGATACCCAGGCGGTGCTGACGCTCGGTCCGCTATCGGCCGACCCGACCTTGAAGGCGCTGCAGCAGATGGGCCTCGCCGGCAAGATCTGGTTCGCGACCTTCGACTTCGATAGCGACATCGCGAAGGGCATCCAGGACGGCACGATCCAGTTCGCGATCGACCAGCAACCGTACTTGCAGGGCTATATCCCGGTCGCCGTGCTGGCGATCGCGAAGAAGAACAACACCACCGATCCCGTGAAGATCCGCGAGGTCCTGCAGGCGAATCCGAAGTTCAAGGAGCGCCTCGCGACCTATGGGCTCGCACCGTCGTATGGGCCGCGCAATATCGGCTCGGGTCCAGGCTTCATCACCAAGGAGAACGTCGACAAGGTGCTGAAGTACGCGGGTCAGTACCGCTGAGCGCACGGCATCGCATCGCGTCGCGCGATCAGGCCGCCGCGCCAGCGGCAAGGTTCAAAAGGCAGTGACCGGTGGGACGCATTGCGTCTTGCCGGCACTCGCCCGCTCAGCGGACATGCCGCCAAGCGGATATACCGCCCAGCGGACATGCCGCCCGGCGGATTCACAAACGCCCAACGCATTGCGCCGACTCGCCGGTCGCGGGCGTATCAAGGAGAGCTTCAATGGGTGTCGCCGACCTGTTTCATCCCCATCACCGCAAGCAACCGCCGTCCGATCCGCAGGACCCGGCGCAGTCTGGCGCGACGACCGCCTCGCAGTCCGCTGCCGTCGACGAACGCGTGCGCGAGGAATCCTGGTTCCGCCATCTTCTCGGCCGACCGGAATTCGCGGCGCTCGCCGGCACCGTGATGGTGTTCATCGTGTTCGGCCTGGCCGCCGGCAACTCGGGGATGTTCAACCTCGACGGCGTGATGAACTGGTCGCAGGTCGCCGCCTATCTTGGTCTGATCTCGGTCGGCGCATGCCTGCTGATGATCGCCGGCGAGTTCGATCTGTCGATCGGCTCGATGATCGGCTTTGCCGGCATGATGGTCGCGTTGCCGACCATGTACTTCCACTGGCCGATCTGGCTTGCGATCGTGTTCGCGTTCGTCGGCTCGATGCTGCTCGGCGCGCTCAACGGCTATCTGGTGATACGCACGCGTCTGCCGTCGTTCATCGTCACGCTTGCGTTCCTGTTCATTCTGCGCGGTCTGACGCTCGCGCTATCGGTGATGTTCGCCGATCGCACGATCATCTCCGGTGTCGGCGACGTCGCACGTCAGGACTGGTTCGCGCACACGTTCTTCCAGGGCGTCGCGTTCCGAGGTCTGTTCGTATGGCTTGGCCACCTCGGTCTCGTGAAGATGCTCGACAACGGCGCGCCGCTGGTGCCGGGCATTCCCAAGGTGCTGCTGTGGTGGTTCGTGCTCGCGGTGGTCTGCGCGTTCACGCTCGCGAAGACGCGCTTCGGCAACTGGATTTTCGCGATCGGCGGCGATGCCAACGCGGCCAAGAATGTCGGCGTGCCAGTGCGTCGCGTGAAGATCTCGCTGTTCGTGCTGACCGCGTTCTGCTCGGCCCTGTATGCGGTGCTACAGGTGTGCGATATCGGCTCGGCCGCGGCCGACCGCGGTTTGCAGGCGGAGTTCGAGGCGATCATCGCCGCGGTGATCGGCGGCACGCTGCTGACGGGCGGCTACGGCTCGGTGGTCGGCGCCTGCTTCGGTGCGCTGATCTTCGGCGTCGTGCAGATCGGCATCACGTACACCAACGTCGATTCCGACTGGTTCCGCGTGTTTCTCGGCGTGATGCTGCTGTTCGCCGTGCTGTTCAACCACTACGTACGCGGCCGCGTCGCGGCATCGCGCTAGACGGAGGTTCACGATGAGCACCCCCGAACCGAACCCCGACGACATCATCCTGTCGCTCGAAAACGTCAGCCGCTATTTCGGCAACATCATCGCGCTGAACGACATCACGCTGCGGCTCAAACGCGGTGAAGTGCATTGTCTGCTCGGCGACAACGGCGCGGGCAAATCGACGCTGATCAAGACGCTCGCGGGCGTGTATCAGCCGAGCAAAGGCACCTACCGGGTGGACGGCAAGCCGGTGCATTTCACGTCACCGAAAGACGCGCTCGATCTCGGCATCGCAACCGTCTATCAGGATCTCGCGCTGGTGCCGCTGCTCTCGGTCGCGCGCAATTTCTTCATGGGCCGCGAACCGCAGAGAAAGCTGTTCGGGTTTCTCAACGTGATGGACCTCGAAACCTGCGCAATCACCGCGCGCGACAAGCTCGCCGAAATGGGCATCAATGTGCGCGACCCGCATCAGCCGATCGGCACGATGTCGGGCGGCGAGCGCCAATGCCTGGCCATCGCGCGTGCGATTCACTTCGGCGCGCGCGTGCTGATTCTCGACGAACCGACCGCCGCGCTCGGCGTCAAGCAGAGCTTCAACGTGCTGAAGCTGATCCATAAGGCGCGCGCCAAAGGCATCTCGGTGATCTTCATCACGCACAACGTGCACCACGCGTATCCGATCGGCGATTCGTTCACGCTGCTCAATCGTGGACGCTCGCTCGGCACCTTCACCAAACAGACGATCAGCAAGGATGAAGTGCTCGACATGATGGCCGGCGGCGCCGAGATGCAGAAGATGATCGGCGAACTCGAAGGCGCGACGATCTGACTGATTCGCGCGGCACGTCCGGCCTCGACGCGTTTCGCCCGGCCAGCCACCGCGCACTCACCGCGCACTGTTACTCAGGACTATTCATGGCTCACTCCAGCACCTCCAGCGGTAACGCAGCAAGCAGCCGGTTCGCGCCGGGGCGCGCCCGCGACATCGTGTGCCTCGGCCGGCTGGCCGTCGATCTGTATGCGCAACAGGTCGGCGCGCGGCTCGAAGACGTGTCGAGCTTCGCGAAGTATCTCGGCGGCTCGTCGGCGAACATCGCGTTCGGCTGCGCGCGGCTCGGGCTTGACGCAGCCATGCTCGCGCGCGTCGGCAACGATCACATGGGACGCTTCCTGACCGAGACGCTCGCGAAGGAAGGCTGCGACGTGAGCCACGTGCGCATCGATCACGAACGGCTGACCGCGCTCGTGCTGCTCGGCCTGAAGGACCGCGACACGTTCCCGCTGATCTTCTACCGCGAGAACTGCGCGGACATGGCGGTCGACGAGGCCGATTTCGACGAGGCGTTCATCGCGTCGTCGAAAGCGCTGCTGATCACCGGCACGCATTTTTCCACCGAGCAGGTCAATCGCACGAGCCGCCGCGCGCTCGAATACGCGCGCCGCAACGACGTGCGCACCGTGCTCGACATCGACTACCGCCCGGTGCTGTGGGGACTGACGGGCAAGGCCGACGGCGAGACGCGTTTCGTCGCGAGCGAGGGTGTCAGCACGCATTTGCAGCGGATACTGCCGCTGTTCGATCTGGTGATCGGCACCGAGGAAGAGTTTCGCATCGCCGGCGGCAAGACCGACCTGCGCGATGCGCTCGCGATGGTGCGCGCCGTGACGCCGGCCACGCTGGTGCTGAAGCGCGGGCCGCTCGGCTGTCAGATCATCGACGGCGAGGTGCCTGCATCGCTCGACGCTGCGCCGATTCATGGCGGCGTCGAAGTCGAAGTGCTGAACGTGCTCGGCGCGGGCGACGCATTCGCTTCCGGCTTCCTCTCAGGCTGGCTGCGCGATCAGCCGCTCGAGGCCTGCGCGCGCGCCGCGAATGCGAGCGGCGCGCTGGTCGTATCACGCCACGGCTGCGCCCCGGCGATGCCGACCCCGGCCGAACTCGACTACTTCCTGCGCGAAGCGCAGGCCGATCCGCAGCGCATGCGCCGGCCCGATCGCGATGCGAAGCTCGCAAGACTGCATCGCGTGTCGCCGGCGCGCAAAGCGTGGCACGAAGTACTCGGCTTCGCGTTCGATCATCGCAACCCGTTCTTCGAACTCGCGCAGCAGACTGGCGCCGACGAAGCGCGCATTGCCTCGTTGAAGGGCTTGTTCGTCGAAGCGGTAGCCCAGACCGAGCGCGCATTGAACCTGCAGGGACGCATCGGCGTATTGATCGACGACCGCTATGGTCAGGACGCGCTGAATGCCGCGACCGGCCGCGGCTGGTGGATCGGCCGTCCGGTCGAGCTGCCCCATTCCGTGCCGCTCGTGTTCGATCATGGCCGCTCGATCGGCACCACGCTGATCGCGTGGCCGCAGGAGCACGTTGCCAAATGCCTCGTGCAGTTTCACCCCGATGAGCCGATCGAGCAGCGGCTCGAACAGGAGGCGCAACTGCGCGCGCTGTATGACGCGACCCAGGCCAGTGGCCACGAACTGCTGCTCGAAGTGATTCCGCCGAAGCATGCGTCGCTGCCGCAGGGGCCGGACATCGTGTATCGCGCGTTGAAGCGCCTGTACAACCTCGGCATCTACCCCGAGTGGTGGAAGCTCGAACCGATGGACGCCGCGCAATGGCAGGCCATCGACGCGCTGATCGCCGAGCGCGATCCGTATTGCCGCGGCGTCGTGCTGCTCGGCTTGTCGGCGGCGGTCGAGCAGTTGAGCGAAGGCTTTCGTGCGGCCGCGCAAGCGGCGACGTGCCGCGGCTTCACGGTCGGCCGCACGATCTTTCACGAACCGAGCCATGCGTGGCTCGCCGGTGAAATCGGCGATGACGAACTGATCGCGCGCGTGCGCCACACGTTCGAAACGCTGATCGCCGCGTGGCGCAATGCGCGCGGCGAACCGACGGCGCATGGCACACCTCATCACGCTCATCAGGAGCAAGCCGCATGAACGAGGGCATCATGCATGACGACACTCCATCCACCAGCGGCGCGCCGCAAGCGCCCGCCCGCACCGGCGGCACGATTCGCCTGACGATGGCACAGGCGCTGGTGCGCTACCTCGCCGCGCAACGCGTCGCCAGCGAAGACGGCGCCAGCGTCGAACCACTGTTCGGCGGCGTGTTCGCGATCTTCGGCCACGGCAACGTCGCGGGCATCGGCGAGGCGCTGTATCAGCATCGCGACGCGCTGCCCACTTTCCGGGCGCATAACGAGCAGGCGATGGCACACAGTGCGATCGCCTACGCGAAGGCCCACTTTCGCCGCCGCATGATGGCGGTGACGACGTCGATCGGCCCCGGTGCGACGAATCTGCTGACCGCGGCCGCGCTCGCGCACGTGAACCGTCTGCCGGTGCTGCTGCTGCCCGGCGACATCTTCGTGTCGCGCGCGCCCGATCCGGTGTTGCAGCAGCTCGAGGATTTCAACGACGGCGGCGTATCCGCGAACGACGCGTTCAAGCCGCTGTCGCGTTACTTCGACCGCATCGTGCATCCGGCGCAATTGCTGAGCGCGCTGCCGCGCGCGATCCGCGTGCTGACCGATGCGGCGTTGTGTGGCCCCGTCACGCTCGCGTTGCCGCAGGACGTGCAGGCGCAGGCATGGGACTTTCCGGAGGACTTTTTCACGCCGCGCGTCGTGCGCCCTCATGCGCCCGCCCCGCGTAGCGACGATATCGACGCCGCGTGTGCGCGCTTGCGGCACGCGAAGCGGCCGCTGATCGTCGCGGGCGGCGGCGTGCTGTACAGCCGCGCGGCCGATGCGCTGCACCGCTTCGCGAGCGCGCATGGCGTGCCGGTCGCGGAAACCCAGGCGGGCAAAAGCTCGCTCGCGTGGAACGATCCGCTGAATGCGGGCGCGCTCGGCGTGACCGGCTCGCCGGCCGCCAATGCACTCGCGCATGACGCCGACTGCGTGCTCGCGCTCGGCACGCGGCTGCAGGACTTCACGACCGGCTCGAACACGCTGTTCACGCAAGCCGACGTGATCGCGATCAACGCGAATGGCTTCGACGCGCTCAAGCATCGCGGCTTCGTCGTCGAAGCCGATGTGAAGCTCGCGCTCGATGCGCTCGCCGGGCCGCTGCAAGGCTGGCACGCCGAGCGCGCGTGGACCGCGCGCGCGCACAAGCTCGCGGCCAGTTGGCGCGACACCGTGCAAACGCTCACGCATGCGCCGCAACGCGACGCGGTGCTGCCCTACGAGGGCGATGTGATCGGCGCGGTGCAGCGTTCGAGCACGCGCTCGCCGACCGACGACATCGTCGTCTGCGCGGCCGGCACGCTGCCCGCCGATCTGCACAAGCTGTGGCGCGCGGGCCGGCCCGGCGCGTATCACGTCGAATATGGCTACTCGTGCATGGGCTACGAGATCGCGGGCGGCCTCGGCGTGAAGCTCGCGCGGCCCGAGCGCGAGGTGATCGTGATTCTCGGCGACGGCAGCTATCTGATGATGAACAGCGAGATCGTGAGCTCGGTGATGCTCGGTGCGAAGCTGATCGTCGTCGTGCTCGACAATCTCGGCTTCGGCTGCATCAACCGGCTGCAACAGGCTTGCGGCGGCGCACCGTTCAACAATCTGCTCGACGATTGCGCGCAAGGACCGGAAGGCGTGCCGCGCATCGACTTCGCCGCGCATGCGCGCGCGCTCGGCGCGCAAGCCGAACATGCGCGTAATCTCGCCGAACTCGAAGTGGCACTGCAACGCGCACGCGCGGCCAACGGCACGTACGTGATCAGCATCGACACCGACCCGGCTCGCACCACCGAAGACGGGGGCTGGTGGTGGGAAGTCGCGGTGCCCGAAGTATCGACGCGCACCGAGGTACGCGACGCCCGCGCGAAGTACGACGCGCAGCTCGCCGCGCGCGCGGCGCCCTCCGCACCGCCCTCGCCGCCACAGGGCGCCGATCACGACTGAGAACCATGAGGATTCCGGCATGACTGCTTTCGACGTACGCATCGGCATCAATCCGCTGTCGTGGATGAACGACGACCTGCCGTCGCTCGGCGGCGAGACGCCGCTCGAAGTCGCGCTGACCGAGGGCCGCCAGATCGGCTACCAGGGCTTCGAGCTCGGCAACAAGTTTCCCCGCGAGCCGCAAGCGCTGAAAACGCTGCTCGCGCAATACGACCTCGCGCTCGTGTCCGGCTGGTACTCGGGACAACTGGCCAAACGCAGCGTCGCGGAAGAAATCGACGCGGTCGGCTCGCATCTGGAATTGCTCGCGCAGAACGGCGCGACCGTGATGGTGTATGGCGAGGTCGCCGATTCGATCCAGGGCGCGCCGCGCCCGCTGTATCAACGGCCGCGCTTTTTCAGCGACGCGCAATGGGCCGGCTACGCGGCACGCGTCGATGAATTCGCGCGCTATACGCTGAGCCGTGGCGTTCGGCTCGCCTATCATCATCACATGGGCGCGTATGTCGAAACGCCAGCCGACGTCGATCAGTTGATGGCGCGCACCAGCGATGCGGTAGGCCTGCTGTTCGACGCCGGGCACATCACGTTCGCGGGCGGTGATCCGGTGGCCGTGCTCGACAAGCACATTGCGCGCGTTTGTCATGTGCACTGCAAGGACGTGCGCCCCGCCGTGATGAAGCTCGCGCGCAATCGCAACTGGAGTTTTCTCGATGCGGTGATCGCCGGCGCGTTCACGGTGCCCGGCGATGGCGCGGTCAATTTTCCGGCGCTGATCGACCGGCTGAAGCGGCATGGTTATTGCGGCTGGCTCGTGGTCGAGGCGGAGCAGGACCCCGTGGTCGCACCGTCGTTCGATTATGCGCAGAAGGGGTACGGTACTTTGCGGGCGCTCGTCGATGCGCCGCTCGGCAAGGAGGCAGCATGAGCTTATTGGTAAAGGCAGAGCGCGAAGGCCAGACGATCGCGCGCGTCACGCCGCAGTCGGCCTGCTGGCGCTATGTAGGATTCGCCGCGTACCGGGTCGGCGCGAACGAACTCGTGTATGTATTCGAACCGGCGCGCGAATCGTGCATCGTGGTGCTGAGCGGCGCGGTCGATGTCGAAACGCCGGATACGACTTGGAGTTCGCTCGGTTCGCGCGACAGCGTGTTCGAAGACGCGGCGCCGTATGCGGTGTATCTGCCGCCGAACGTGCGCGCGACGGTGCGCGCGAACCGCGACGCGGAGATCGGCGTCGCGAGCGCGCCGGCCAAGGGCGAGTATCCGGCGCGGCTGATCGAGCCGGCGTCGATGAAGCGCTCGACGCGCGGCAAGTCGCTGAATACGCGCTACGTGTGCGACATTCTTCCGCAGACCGAGCCGGCGGAGTCGTTGCTGGTGGTCGAAGTGAGAACGCCGGGCGGTCACGCGTCTAGCTATCCGCCGCACAAGCACGACACCGACAACATTCCGCACGAAAGCTCGCTCGAAGAAACCTATTACCACCGGCTCGATCCGCCGCAAGGCTTCGCGTTTCAGCGCGTGTACACCGACTCGCGCGATATCGACGAATCGATGGCCGTCGAGGATCACGACGTCGTGATGGTGCCGCGCGGCTATCACCCGGTCATCGTGCCGTATGGCTACGACTCGTATTATCTGAACGTGATGGCCGGTAGCCAGCGGGTCTGGCATTTCCATAACGATCCGGTGCACGAGTGGATCATCAATAAGGATGCTTGACCATCCAAAACCATTGACGCGTTGGCGTGCCCAAGCGTAGCCCCCGCCCCGCGCCGGGCGCGCGCAAGCCTGCGCGTCAACCCACGCCGAGCCACTCGCGCATCACATCGTCACGCGACAGAAATGACGCGAGCGCGCCGTCGAACACGATCTCGCCGTGCCCCATCACCGCGACGCGCCTCGCGATGTCCTGCGCGATCACCAGCCTCTGTTCGATCAGCAACATCGCGACACCACGCTCGCGCAGCGCATGCAGACAATCGGCGACCTGCTGCATCACGAGACTCGCGAGCCCTTCGCCGGGCTCGTCGATCAGCAGCAGATCGGGGTCGCCGAGCAGCGCCCGCGCGAGCGCGAGCATCTGTTGCTCGCCGCCCGACAGCGCGCCGGCACGCGTGCGCTTACGCTCGGCGAGCACCGGGAATAGCGCATATGCGTCGTCGAGCGTGAAGCGCGGCGCGCGGCCACGCTCACGCGATGCGGCAGCCGGCGCAATGCCGAGCAGCAGGTTCTCATGCACACTCAGCGCGGCGAACACGTCGCGATGCTCGGCCACATAGCCGAGCCCGAGCCGCGCGATCTCGAACGTGCGCAGACCCGCGAGCGAGCGCCCCGCGAAACGCAGTTCGCCCTCGCAGCGCACGAGGCCCATGATCGCGCGTGCAAGCGTCGAGCGGCCCGAGCCATTGCGGCCGACCAGCGCGATCACTTCGCCGGGCTCGATGCTCAGCGTGACGCCGTGCAGCGCCTGGCTCGCGCCGTACCACGCGTTGAGGTCGCGAATGTCGAGCAGCGCGCTCATCGGCCTGCCCCGTTGCCGGGTTCGTCACCGGCCCGAGCGCGTGAGCCCGGGTCGATGCGCTCACCCAGATACGCGGCCCGCACCGCCGCGTCCGCTCGAATCGCGCCCGGCGACCCGCTCGCGATGATGCGCCCCTGCACCAGCACCGAAATCCGATCCGCGATCGCGAACACCGCGTCCATGTCGTGCTCGACCATCAGCAGCGTGCGGCCCGCGGTGGTGTCGCGGATCAGCTCGATCGCGCGCGCCGCCTCCGCGCGGTTCATGCCCGCGGTCGGTTCGTCGAGCAGCAGCGTGTGCGCGCCGCCGGCGAGCGCGATGCCGAGGTCGAGCGCGCGTTGCTCCGCGTAGCTGAGCGTGCCGGCCGCGACGTCGCGGCGCGGGCCGAGGCCGACCGCATCGAGCACCTCGGCGGCGCGCGCATCGATCGCGGCGGTGCCGGTCAGACGCTGCCACCAGCGCGTGCGATCGCGCTCGGCAAGTTGCGCCGCGCAGCGCAGGTTGTCGAACACGGACAGCCGCGCGAACACGCTGGTGCTCTGGAAGCTGCGCGCGAGGCCGCGGCGCGCGATCGCGGCGGGCGCCAGCCGCGTGATGTCCGCGCCGAACAGATGGATACGCCCCGCGCTCGGCCGCGCGCCGCCCCCGATCAGGTTGAACAGCGTCGACTTGCCCGCGCCGTTCGGGCCGATCAGCGCGTGCCGCTCCCCGGGCTCGATCGCGAGATCGACGCCGCGCAGTATTTGCGTCGCGCCGAAACGCTTTTCGATGCCGTAGAGCGCCAGTGCGGGGATCATCGTGCGGCTCCGGAGGAACGTGCCGCGCGTGCGTGGGCGCTCACGCGTGCATGCGCGCGCAGCGCATGGCGTGTGGACAATGCAGCCAGGGCGGCGAGCGCAACGAATGCCAGCGCCAGAGGAAGCGGCAACAGCATCGGTGCAACGGTGACATCGGTGCCCGCGCCCGCACCGCCGCCGAACAATGCGCTAAACGCCGCCCCTTCGTCCGCACCGAACTGCGCCGCATAGGCCCACTGCACCGCGATCACGACGGCCGCGAGCCACAGCAACCCTGCCGCCGCGCTCCACAGATAAGCGGCGCGGCAACCTCGCCAGCCATAGGCCGCAATCCGCGCCACGTGTCGCGAGGCAAAGCCCGCAAGCCCATCCGGCGCGGCCATCACGACGACGACAAAGAACAGCCCGAGGTAAAACAGCCACGCCCGCGTGACACTCGCGACCACCACGCTGAAAAACGTCAGCACGATCGCCCCCGCGACCGGCCCGAAAAACGCGGCAGTGCCGCCGATCACGGTCGCGATCAGCACCGCGCCCGAGCGCATCATGCCGACGCTTTCGGTCGATACGAGTTCGATATTGATCAGCCCGAGCGTCCCCGCGATGCCCGCGAAAAACGCCGACAGCACGACCACGCCATAGCGAACCCGGCGCGGATAGCAGCCGATCGCCGCCGCGCGCGCCGGGTTGTCGCGCACCGCGTTCGCGAGCCGCATGAACGGCGTGCGCGACAGCGCGAACATCGCGACACTCGCGATGACGCACCACAGCGCGATCAGCGCATAGGCCTCGCGCGCCGGACCGAAACTCCAGCCGCCGAGGAGCGGCCCGCTCGCGCGATCGATCGCGACGCCCGCCTCGCCGCCGAACCAGCCCGGCAGCGTCCATGCGGCCGCGACGACGAGCTCGCCGAGACCTAGCGTGATCATCGCGAACGCGGTGCCGGCACGGCGCGTCGCGATAAAGCCGAACAGCACGCCGCACAGCGCGCCGCCGATGCCGCCGACCAACGGCAGCAGCACGAGCGGCACGCCGCCCGCGTTGAACACGCGCGCGGCGATCAGCGCGCCGAGCCCCGCAAACGCGGCATGTCCGAACGACAGCAGCCCGGTCTCGCCGAGCAACAGGTTGTACGACAGCGCGAACACGATCATCGTCGCGCTTTGCGCGAGATAGGCGAGCAGCCAGCTGTGCGGCCAGATGAAAGGCGGCACGGCCAGAAAGGCGACGAGCGCGAGCCAGGGCGCGAGCGCGCCACCGCGCCTGCGCGGCGGCGCCCTGCTTTCCAGCGCATCTGACGGCCCACCCCGCTTACGCATGATCGTCACGCCGTCCGAACAGCCCGCGCGGCCTCATCGCCAGCACCGCGACGAGCAGTAGGTACGGCAGCAGCGGCGCGACTTGCGCGAGCGTCAGCGCGTCCCATTCGGGCGGCAGCACCGCGCCGACGAGCGCCACCGCGTCGCCCAACGACAGATCGCTCGCGACCGCCAGCGTCTGCACGCTCCCCACCAGCAGCGACGCGATGAGCGCCCCGCTCAGCGACCCGAGCCCGCCGATCACGACGACGACGAACACGATCGAGCCGAGCGACTCCGCCATCGCCGGCTCGATCACGAACAGCGGCGCGCCGATCACGCCGGCCAGCGCGGCGAGCGCGGTGCCGGCCGCGAATACGCCGGTGAACACGCGCGGCACGTTGTAGCCGAGCGCTTCGACGGCCTGCGCATGCGTGAGCGCGGCGCGCACGATCAGGCCCGTCTTCGATACGCGCAGCATTGCGATGAGCGCCGCGAGCATCGCGAGCGACACCGCCATCATGAACGCGCGATAGCGGGTGAAAACCGCGCCGTACAGCGAGAACAGCGAACCGTCGAGCACGGCCGGGATTCTCGCCGACAGCGGACTGAGCCCCCAGCCGAGCTTGACGAGTTCGCCGAGCAGATACGCGGCGCCGAACGTCAACAGAAGCTCGGGCAGATGACCGTGGCCGCGCACGCGCCGCAGCAGCCAGCGCTCGAGCGCCGCGCCGAGCAGACCGACGACGAGCGGCGCGACCACCAGCGCGCTCCAGAAACCGGCGCGCGCCGCCACCGAAAAGCCGACGTACGCGCCGAGCATGTAGAAGCTCGCATGCGCGAAGTTGAGCACGCCGAGCATGCTGAAGATCAGCGTGAGCCCGGCCGACAGCATGAACAGCAACAGCCCGTAGCTCAGGCCGTTGAGCAAAGTGATGATGAACGACTGCACGCGTCTAGTCCGCCGTCCCGCCAACGCACAACGGTTCGAGCGCCGCGCGCAGTTCGGCGGGCAGGTTCACCGGCCGCCGCGTCGCGCGATCCACGTAGACGTGCACGAAATGCCCCTGCGCGGCGGGCGCATCATCGCCGTCGCGGAACAGCCCCACCTCGTAGCGCACGCTCGACGTGCCGAGCCGCGCGACGCGCAAGCCCGCGTCGATGCGATCGGGAAACACGAGCGGCGCGAAGTAGTTGCACTGCGTCTCGACGACGAGCCCGATCGTCGCGCCGTGCTCGAAATCGAGCACGCCCGCGCGGATCAGATACTCGTTCACGACGGTGTCGAAATAGCTGTAGTAGACGACGTTGTTCACGTGGCCGTAGACGTCGTTGTCCATCCAGCGCGTGGTGATCGACAGGAAGTGCGGATACGCGGCGCGGCCGGCGGGGGCGGGTTTGTTCATCGGACGTGGCGGTTGGTGGATGCGAGGATGCGGGGCTGCGTCACAAAGACTCCGTCAGCATGCGGCGATAGTCGTCGGCGCTCGCCTCACGCGGATTCGTGCGATGGCAATGATCGAGCAGCGCGCCCTGCACGACCTTGTCGAACATGCTTTCGTCGACGCCCATCTGCCTGAGGCCGGTCGGCAGACCGAGCCGCGCGGTCATGTCGAACAGCGCCTGCGCGAGATCCGCATGCTCGGGCACCCCCATCACGCGACGCATGCGCGCATAGCGGCGCTCGGCCACCACGCTCGGCGCGCGCTCGTTGAAGCGCAGCACCGCGGGCAGCACGACCGCGTTCAACGTACCGTGATGCAGCGACGTGCGGCCGTTCACCTTCAGGCCGCCCAGCGGATGCGACAGCGAATGCACGCAGCCGAGGCCCTTCTGGAACGCCATCGCGCCCTGCATCGACGCGCTCATCATGTTCAGGCGCGCCTCGCGATCGCTGCCGTCCGCGCACGCGCGCTCGATGCTGTGCCACGCGCGCTCGAGGCCGTCGAGCGCGATGCCGTCGGCGGGCGGATTGAAGGCCGGCGCGAGGAAGGTCTCGATGCAATGCGCGATCGCATCCATGCCGGTCGCGGCGGTCAGCCCCGGCGGCAGGCCGAGCGTGAGACCCGGATCGCACAGCGCCGATTTCGGCAGCAGACTCCACGAATGAAAGCCGAGCTTGCGGCCATCGTTCAGGATCACGATCGCGCCGCGCGCGACTTCGCTGCCGGTGCCGGCCGTGGTCGGAATCGCGATCAGCGGCGCGACGGCGTCGGTGATCTTCGCGCTGCCGCCTTCGATCGTCGCGTACTGCGTGAGCGGCCCCGGATGCGTGGCCGCGATCGCGACGCCCTTCGCGAGATCGATCGACGAACCGCCGCCCACCGCGATCAGCCCGTCGCAGCGCTCGTCGCGATACACCTGGGCCGCCGCGAGCACCTTGTCCTCGGTCGGATTCGACGGCGTGTCGTCGAACAGCGGCACGTCGCCGAGCTTCAGCGCATCGAGTGCCTGCCGCGCGATGCCGGCCGCGACGACGCCCTTGTCGCTGATCACCAGAGGCCGCCTGATGCCGATGCGCGCGCACTCGGACGACAGTTGCGACAGTGCGTCGTAGCCCAGATGAATATGGGTCAGGTAGTAGATGTAGGCCATGCCGTTGCTTCTCCCTGAGCGTGCGCTCATTGACCGCTGATTGACGTGGATGAACGATTCGATGATGCGTCGATGGCTGCTGTGTGCTGTCTCTATGTTGTCTGCGTTGTCCGCATTGTCTGTGTGCTGGCCAATGTTGCGGCTCGATGGACGGAGCGCTTCACAGCCCCGGCCGCTCGACGAATTCGAACGGCAAATTGCGCCGCCGCATCCATTCGCCGAGCGCTTGCCCCGTGCCCGCGCGCCACGGCCGCAGCTTCGCGGGCTCGACGAGCTGGTATTCCAGGAGTTCCGGCGACAGCGCGATCGTCCCATGCGCCTTCACGTGATACGCGATGATCAGCTCGTTCTTGCGGATGAATTCGTACACGCCGATCAGTTCGACCGATTCCGTGTGCAGCGACGTCTCCTCCATCACTTCGCGAGCGATGCCCTGCTCCGGCGTCTCGCCGTTTTCGAGGAAGCCGGTGATCAGCGCGAACCTGCCCTCGGGCCATGCGGCGTTGCGCGCAAGCAGAACCTTGCCCTCGTACTCGACGATCGCGGCGACGACCGGCAGCGGATTATTCCAATGAACATAACCGCACTCGGTGTCGGGACAGATCTGACGGACGCGGCCACCGTCGTGCTCGGGGTCGGTGCGTTCGGTCAGAGGCTTCGCGCAGCGGGGACAGAATCGGTACTCGGTCATGGCGGGGGACGTCTCGTTGTTTCGTGTTCTTTGGCGGGTCGTAGTGGTATGGCATTGCGCGTGTACCGAGTGGTGCGGCGAGGCGCCGGCAGTCACTCAGGCTCCGGCAGCTTCACGCGTCTTCGCTCACGCGACGCACAGTTCGCGTACGTCGGCGGCGAAACGCTCGACCGTCTCGGGCTGCGTATCCCACGCGCACATCAGCCGGCAACCGCCCGCGCCGATGAACTCGTAAAACTTCCAGCCACGTGCGCGCATCGTCTTCGCGGCATGCGGCGGCAACTGCGCGAACACCGCGTTCGATTCGCTCGGAAACATGATGCTCACGCCCGGGATTTCCTGCAACCGCGCCTCCAGCAGACGCGCCATCGCGTTCGCGTGACGCGCATTGCGCAACCATACGTCGTTGTCGAGCAGGCCGAGCCACGGCGCGGAAATAAAACGCATCTTCGATGCCAGCTGTCCCGCCTGCTTGAGCCGATAAGCGAAATCGTCGGCGAGCGCGCGGTCGAAGAACACCACCGCCTCGCCCACTGGCAGGCCGTTCTTGGTGCCGCCGAAGCACAGCACGTCGACACCCGCGCGCCACGTGATTTCCGACGGATGCACGTCGAGCGCGGCGACCGCGTTCGCGAAACGCGCGCCGTCCATGTGCACCTTCAGATGACGGCGCTTCGCGATCGCGGCGATCGCGCGCACTTCCTCGACGCTGTAGACGGTGCCGACCTCGGTCGACTGCGTCAGCGTGACGACCTTCGGCTTCGGATAGTGGATATCGGCGCGCCGCGTGACGATGGACTCGATCGCATCGGGCGTGAGCTTGCCGCCGATGCCCGGCGCCGTCAGCAGCTTCGAGCCGTTTGAAAAGAACTCCGGACCGCCGCATTCGTCGGTCTCGATGTGCGCGAGTTCGTGGCAGATCACCGAGTGGTACGACTGGCACAGCGACGCGAGCGCGAGCGAATTGGCCGCCGTGCCGTTGAACACGAAGAACACTTCGCAATCGGTTTGAAACAGGTCGCGCAGACGGTCGCAGACCTGGTTGGTCCAGGAGTCGTCGCCGTAGGCCGGCTCGTGGCCGCTGTTGTTGGCGGCGATCAGCGCGTCGAGCGCTTCGGGACAGATGCCGGCATAGTTGTCGGACGCGAAATGTTGCATGGTCGAGCGACGCGCCCGGCGACAGGCGCGAGGGAATGACGGAAAGCGGTCATTTTAGTGCGCTCGTGCGAGATTTGTTTTCAGGCGCTAGTTGCAACCGCAATCCGGCATGCGGCCACGGCGCGGGCCGCGCGGCACGCGCATCACCGCGATCAGCCCTACCGCCCCCGCCAGCAGCGCGCCCGCGGCGAGCCACAGCGCCAGCGAAAACGATCCCGTGTGGGCGGCAATCGGCGCTGCCACCAACGGACCCGCGATCTGTCCGATGCCATAGGCCGCCGTCGCGTAACCCATCAGCCCGGCCGCATCGTCGCCGCGCAGCCGCCGCGCCTCGCGCATCGCGAATAGCGTGATCGCGGTAAACGGCAGGCCGATCAGGATGCTGCCGAGCGAAAACCCGCCCGCCGTCGGCCACACGATGCCCAACGCGATGCCGATTGCCTGCAGCACATATGAGCCTGCGAGCAGCGTGCGGTTGTCCCAATGCAACGGCAAACGCGCGGCGAGCAACGCGCCGACGATCAGCGCGGCACCGAACATCGGCCAGAACAGGTCCGGCCATGCCGAGCCCGGCAACGCGTGGCGCGCGATGACCGGCAGAAAGGTCGCGGTGATGATGTAGCCGAAGCCCGGGATACCGTAGAGCAGCACCAGCCAGAACGCGTCGCTGCGGTGGACGGCATGGCTCGTCTGAACGCCGGCCGTACGGGGCGGCGGGTTTGCGCCAGTGCGTGATCCAGTGGCGGATTTTGCTGCCGAGGAGCTCGCCACGGCAGGCCGCGCTGCCCCCACGCGCCCTGTCTCGGCGAACACGGGCCACACCAGCACGGTCAGCACCGCGCCGATCACCGCAAAGCCGATCCATCCGACCACCGCGCCATAGCCGCCCGCGACGCTGACCAGCAAGCCGGTCCCGACGATGCCCACGCCCGGCCCGGTGTAGATGACCCCGCTCCACGCATGCGCGCCGAGTTCGGCGAGCCGCCGCAAGCCCCACTGCGACGCGAACACGAAGGTCCATGCGCTGACCGCGCCGGCGACGAAGCGCACCAGCGCCCACACCCAGAACTGGCCGGTGACGCCCATCGCGAGCGTGAGCAGCACGGTCGCGGCGAGTCCGACGCGCACCATCCGCGCGGGCTCTGCCCGCAGCGCCGCGCAGGTCATCGCACCGACGAAATAGCCGGCGTAATTGAACGACGCGAGCCAGCCGCCATGCTGGATATCGAGGTGCGGCTGGCCGAGCGCTGCGCCGTGCAGCATCAGCGGCAGCAGCGGCGTGAATGCGAAGCGCCCGATCCCGAGCGCGACGGCCAGCGCGGCCATGCAGGCGAGCGCCGGGCGGCGTGCGGTTCGTGAAAGCGCCGGTACGCGTGGGAAGCCAGGTCGTTCATGTCGGACGGTCAAGCAGCGATGGGGTGAATCCATATTAGCTTGACCTTTCGATCACGAAAAATGAATAATTAGGATGTAATTCATCGCCGGGAGAGAATCATGGATCTGGCTGCTCTGACGATTTTTCGCGCGGTAGTACGCGAAAACGGCGTGACGCGCGCTGCGGCGAAGCTCAATCGCGTGCAATCGAACGTGACCACGCGCATCAAGCAACTCGAGGAGCAGCTCGGCACCGAGCTGTTCATCCGCGACGGCCGCCGGCTCGTGCTGACGCCGGCCGGCGAGACCCTGCTGCCCTACGCGGAACGGCTGCTCGCGCTCGCCGACGAGGCGCGGCACGCGGTGCGCGAGGATCGTCCGAGCGGGCGGCTGCGTCTCGGTACGATGGAAAGCGTCGCGGCGACGCGTCTGCCGGCCCTGCTCGCGCAATATCACCAGCAATGGCCGGCCGTCGAACTGGAGCTGGAGACCGGCACGACCGGCAGGCTGATCGAGCGCGTGCGCGAGTTCGAGGTCGATGCGGCGTTGGTCGCGACGCCGCTCGATCCTGTGACGCTCGGCGATGTGTTCGAAACCGTGCCGATCTTCCGCGAAGAACTCGTGATGCTGACGCCGCGCGGCCATCGGCCGATCCGCGAGGTGCGGGACATCGCGCTATCGACGCTGATCGCGTTCGAGCGCGGCTGCGCTTATCGCGCGTATATCGAGAAGTGGTATCTGGAGCACGGGGTGCGGCCGGAGCGCGTGCTGGAGCTCGGCTCGTATCACGCGATCGTCGCGTGCGTGGCGGCCGGCGCGGGCGTCGCGGTCGCACCGCGCTCGGTGCTCGATCTGCAGCCCGACACGAGCAATATCGCGGTGCACGAGTTGCCCGATATCGGCATCATCGACACGCTGCTGCTCTGGCGACGCGGGCAATTTTCGTCGGCGCTCAACGCGTTGCGGCGCGCGCTGGTCGCGTCGCAGGAAGGGACGGCCGACGCGGATGCGGCGGCGCCCGTGGATACCAATGCGGTCTGATCGTTGAATCCACCGCGCCGGCAAAGAGGTTCGACGCAAGCCGATCGGCTTCGGCAAAAGCGAAGGGGCCACACAACGCGCCGATACTGCTGGCGCGCCGCGTGGCCCCTTTGTCGAACCCGGCTCGACTTCGCGTCGAGCCGGACTCAACCGACCATCAGATTCAAAGCTGTGCTTCGACCCAGCCCTTGACGCCCGCGAGCGCCGCCGGCAGGTTGGCCGGCTCGGTACCGCCAGCCTGCGCCATGTCCGGACGGCCACCGCCCTTGCCGCCCACCTGCTGGGCCACGAAGTTGACCAGTTCGCCCGCCTTGACCTTCTTGCTGGCGTCGGCGGTCACACCGGCGATCAGGCTGACCTTGCCGCCTTCGACCGACGCGAGCACGATCGCCGCGCTCTTCAGCTTGTCCTTGAGCTTGTCGACCGTTTCGCGCAGCGTCTTCACATCCGCGCCTTCGAGCGTTGCCGCGAGCACGTGCACGCCGCCGACGTCGATCGCCTGGCCCGCGAGCTCGTCGCCCTGGCTCGACGCCATCTTCGACTTCAGCGCGCTCAGTTCCTTCTCGAGCGCCTTCACCTGGTCCTGCACCTGGCCGATGCGCTGCGTGAGTTCCGCCGGTTGCGCCTTCAGCACGGCCGCTGCCGCGTTGACGCGCGCTTCGAGCTCCTGCACGTAGCGCACCGCGTTGTCGCCGGTGATCGCTTCGACGCGGCGGATACCGGCCGCGACGCCGCCTTCCATCACGATCTTGAAGAAGCCGATGTCGCCCGAGCGATTCACGTGCGTACCGCCGCACAGCTCACGCGAGAAGCCGAGGTCGAGCACGCGCACTTCGTCGCCGTATTTTTCGCCGAACAGCGCCATCGCGCCGCCCTTCACCGCATCGTCGTACGACATCAAACGCACGATGCCGGGCGCGTTCGCCAGCACTTCCGCGTTGACGATTTCCTCGACGCGGCGGATCTGTTCGTCCGTCATCGGCGCGTTGTGCGCGAAGTCGAAGCGGGTCTTGTCTGCGTCGACGAGCGAGCCCTTCTGCTGCACGTGCGAACCGAGCACCTCGCGCAGCGCCTTGTGCATCAGGTGCGTGGCCGAGTGGTTGCGCGCCGTGCGAGCGCGGCGCACCGCGTCGATTTCCGCCTTGACGACGTCGCCAACCTTCAGCGTGCCCTGCTCGAGCGTGCCGTGATGGCCGACCACGTCGGCCTGCACCTTCAGCGTATCGGCAACGGCAAAGCGCGTGCTCGCGTTCGCGAGCACGCCCTGGTCGCCGACCTGGCCGCCCGACTCCGCGTAGAACGGCGTGTGATCGAGCACGACGACCGCCGGCTGGCCGGCCTGCACCTGCTGCACCGACGCGCCGTCCACATACAGCGCGACGACCTTCGCGTCGTCGAAGACGATTTCTTCGTAGCCGTGGAACGTGGTCTTCGCGCCCGAGTATTCGAGGCCCTGGGCCATCTTGAACTTGCCCGCCGCGCGCGCCTGCTCGCGCTGACGCGCCATCGCGTCGTCGAACGCGGGTTCGTCGACCGTCACTTCGCGCTCGCGGCAGACGTCCGCGGTCAGGTCGAGCGGGAAGCCGTAGGTGTCGTGCAGCTTGAACGCGAGTTCGCCGTCGAGCGTCTTGCCGCCCTTCGCGTCGAGATCGGCCAAAGCGGCTTCGAGAATCGACATGCCGTGCTCGATCGTCTCGAAGAAGCGCTCTTCTTCCTGACGCAGCACGTCGGTCACGCGCTTCTCGGCCTGTGCCAGTTCCGGATAGGCTTCGCCCATCTGCGCGACGAGGTCGGCGACGAGGCGATGGAAGAACGAACCCTTCTTGCCGAGCTTGTAGCCGTGGCGGATCGCGCGGCGCACGATGCGGCGCAGCACGTAGCCGCGGCCTTCGTTGCCCGGAATCACGCCGTCGACGATCAGGAACGAGCACGCGCGGATGTGATCGGCGATCACCTTCAGCGAGTTGTTGGTCAGATCGGTCACGCCGGTTTCGCGGCCAGCGGCTTGAATGAGCGCCTGGAAGAGGTCGATCTCGTAGTTGCTGTGCACGTGCTGCAGCACCGCGGCGATACGCTCGAGGCCCATGCCGGTGTCCACGCATTGCTTCGGCAGCGGCGTCATGTTGCCCTGCGCGTCGCGGTTGAACTGCATGAACACGAGGTTCCAGATTTCGATGTAGCGGTCGCCGTCTTCCTCGGGAGACCCCGGCGGGCCACCCCACACGTCCGGGCCGTGGTCGTAGAAGATTTCCGAACACGGACCGCACGGCCCGGTGTCGGCCATCTGCCAGAAGTTGTCCGACGCGTAGCGCGCGCCCTTGTTGTCGCCGATGCGGATGATGCGCTCGACCGGCACGCCCACTTCCTTCGCCCAGATGTCGTGCGCTTCGTCGTCTTCCTGGTAGACGGTGACCCACAGCTTGTCTTTCGGCAGCTTGTAGACTTCGGTCAGCAGTTCCCACGCGTAGTGGATCGCATCGCGCTTGAAGTAGTCGCCGAACGAGAAGTTACCGAGCATCTCGAAGAACGTGTGGTGACGCGCGGTGTAGCCGACGTTCTCGAGGTCGTTGTGCTTGCCGCCGGCGCGCACGCTGCGCTGCGCGGTCGTGGCGCGCGAATACGGACGCGACTCCGCGCCGAGGAACACATCTTTGAACTGCACCATCCCCGAATTGGTGAAGAGCAGCGTCGGGTCGTTGCCGGGCACGAGGCTCGACGAACGGACGATCGTATGGCCCTTCGATTCGAAGAACTTGAGGAATTTCTCGCGGATATCAGCGGCTTTCATAGCGTGCGGGGGACGGTCCTGACGGTTCCTGACGAAGACTGGCGGTCGATGGGATGCGCCAACTGTCTGTTTCTTTAAACGACTGATTATACGGGATCGGCACGCGTGCGCGGCACCGCGCGCCGCCTGGCTGGCGATCCGGCCAGCACGGCATGCGCGCGCTGCGACACGCGCGCGTCCGATCGTCCGATCGGCGCTATGACGTTCGGCTGACTGCGCCCGCGAGCGGGAATCGCTTAAGATGACTTCCACGAAACGTCGCGCGAAATTGCGCATGGCGGCTCGCCGCGCGGCCTGCAACCATCAGGAGACATTCAGGAACATGGGCGCTCTCAGTCATATCCGCGTGCTGGATCTCACCCGCGTGCTCGCCGGTCCGTGGTGCGCGCAGACGCTCGCCGATTTCGGCGCCGACGTCATCAAGATCGAACGCCCCGAGGTCGGCGACGACACGCGCCACTGGGGGCCGCCGTATCTGAAGACGCCGGACGGCGCGGACACGCGCGAAGCCGCCTACTATCTCGCGGCGAACCGCAACAAACGCTCGGTCACGCTCGACATCGCGTCGCCCGAGGGCCAGCGGATCGTGCGCGAGCTGGCCGCGCAAAGCGACGTCGTGCTCGAAAACTACAAGGTCGGCCAGCTGAAGAAGTACGGCCTCGACTACGAATCGCTCAAAGCGGTGAAGCCCGACCTGATCTACTGCTCGGTCACGGGCTTCGGGCAGACCGGGCCGTATGCGCAGCGCGCCGGCTATGACTTCATCGTGCAGGGCATCGGCGGCTTCATGAGCATTACCGGCGAGCGCGACGGTCAGCCGGGCGGTGGCCCGCAGAAGGCCGGCGTCGCGATCGCCGACCTGATGACCGGCATGTACTCGACAATCGCCGTGCTGACCGCGCTCACGCACCGCGATCGCACGGGCGAAGGCCAGTACATCGACATGGCGCTGCTCGACGTGCAGGTCGCGATGCTCGCCAACATGAACTCGAACTACCTCGCGAGCGGCCAGCCGCCAGTGCGCTGGGGCAACGCGCATCCGAACATCGTGCCCTACCAGACCTTCCAGACGAGCGATGGCTGGATCATCGTCGCGGTCGGCAATGACGGCCAGTTCCGCAAGTTCGTCGAGGTGGGCGGCCGCCCGGAGCTCGCCGACGACGACCATTTCGCGACCAACCCCGCGCGCGTGCGCAACCGCGAACTGCTCGTGCCGATGCTCGCGGACATGGTCCGTCTGCAAGGCAAGCAGCAATGGATCGCGGCGCTCGAAGCGGCCGGCGTGCCGTGCGGGCCGATCAATAACCTCGACGAAGTGTTCGACAACGAGCAGGTGGTCGCGCGCGGTCTGCAGGTGGATCTGCCGCATCCGTCGGGCGGCACGGTCAAGCTCGTGCGCAATCCGATCAACATGACCGGCACGCCGCCGCAGGCGCTGAGCCATCCGCCACTGCTCGGCGAGCACACCGAGCGTGTGCTGCGCGACCTGCTCGGATACGACGCGCAGACGATGGCGGAGTTGAAGCGAAAGGCGGTGATCTGATCGACGATGCGACGAGACTCAGCGCGGCGCCCTTAGCGAAGCCAGCCAGCTGCGCCCCTCGTCCCAATCGCCGAGGCCGCTATCGGCGTTGATGTGGCCGCGCGCGCCAATCTCGATCCAGCGGCTGCCCCACGCGTTCGCGCAGGTTTGTGAAAACGGCACGCCGCCATAAGGATCGTCGCTGCTCGCCACGACGATCGTCGCAAACGGCAGGCGTTCGAGCGGCACCGGCGCAAAGCCGGTCGCGTCCCGCGGGAAATGCGCTTCGGCCGGATCGGGCACGGCGACCAGCAGCGCGCCGGCCACCTTCGCGAGTTGCGCCGCGCTCGCGTACCGCGAGGCCCAGAACGCCGTGGTCAGACAGCCGAGGCTGTGAGCGGCGAACACGACCGGCGCGTCGAGGGAGTCGAGCGTCGCGGCCAGCGTGCGGCACCAGGCGTCTCGCGAAGGGTGGTCCCAATCCGGCATCCGCACGCGGAGGAACGCGGGATCGAGCGCTTCCCAGCGCGTTTGCCAGTGGCCTGGGCCGGAGTCCAGATAGCCCGGCAGTACGAGTGTGGTTGGTTGTTCGGTCATCGTGCTTCCCCGTGTTCGGCTTATGGCCCGCTCGCGGGATAGCGCGGCGGGGCGTCTACCGTATCACGCGTGCCACGCCGGCACCACGGGGGTCGCTCGCGGGCTCGGGCGTCGTGCCGTTCACGCGGATCATCTGCACGTCGCCGTTGTACGGCTGCTGCTCGACCGTATAGCCGAGCGCCTTCAGCTGCGTGGCGAGCTCATCCGGCGCCGGATGGTACGGCTCGAAGTAGATCGTCTTTTGCGGCAGCAGCTGATGATGGAACCGCATCGCGGCGAGCGCGTCCGTCGGCGACATGTCGAAGTCGGAGAGATTCGTCATCACCTGGAAGATCGTCGTCAGGATGCGCGAGCCGCCGGGCGTGCCGATCGCCAGCGCGATCTTGCCGTCCTTCAGCAGCAGCGTGGGCGTCATCGACGAAATCGGGCGGCGGCCCGGCGCGATCGTGTCCGGCTCGGCATCGTCGGCGCCGGATGCCGAGGCCGCGCCCGACGCGCCCGTCGCCCCGGCGCCGGCCGGCTTGATCAAGAAATCGTCCATCGCATCGTTCAGCAGGAACCCGCCGCCGTCCACCACCACGCCCGAGCCGAAATCGCCGTTCAGCGTGTAGGTGTTCGACACCGCGTTGCCCCACTTGTCGACTACCGAGAAATGCGTGGTTTGCGCCTTCTCCGTGGCCTCGGCGCCGTCAGCGCCGGGCTTCACCGGCGCCGCGCCCGGCGCTTCGTCGGTTTTGACTTCGGCCGCGCGCTGCGCGACGTAGGCGTCGTCGATCAGCTTCGCGACCGGCACCGGCGATGCGTCCGGGTCGCCGATATAGCGCTGCCGGTCCGAGAACACCCGATCCTCGATCTGCGCGATCAGATGGATGTACGGCGCCGAATTCAACGCGAGGCCGTCGAACGCCGGCTGCAGAGCGGCCCGCATCTTCAGCATCTGGATCAGCCCGATGCCGCCCGAGCTCGGCGGCGGTGCGGTGATCACGCGGTAGCCGTGCCAGTCGGCTGCGAGCGGCTCGCGCCACAGTGCCTTGTACTGGCTCAGATCCTGGCTCGTGATCAGGCCGTGGCCGTACATCTGCGCGGCGATCATTTGAGCGGTGCGGCCCTCGTAGAACTCGCGGCCGCCGTCGCTCGCGATTCGCCCGAGCGTCTGCGCGAGTTCCGGCTGGCGCAGCGTCGCGCCCGTTCTCAGGTTGCCGAAATAGGCGTCGAAATTGGTCTTGCCGGCGAAACCCTTCGCGGCCGCGTCGCGCCGCTGCTGCAGGCGCGGGCCGACCTGGAAGCCGTCGGTCGCGTAATGGATCGCGGGCGCGAGCACCTGCTTCCATTTAAGCTTGCCGAAGCGGCGCTGCGCTTGCCACATACCATCGACGGTGCCCGGCACAGCCGCCGCGCGATGACCGACCGTGCTCATGCCCGGCACCACGTTGCCCTTGTCGTCGAGGTACATGTCGCGGTTCGCCTGCTGCGGCGCGCGCTCGCGATAGTCGAGAAAATACGGCTTGCCGTCGACCAGCAGCGTCATGAAACCGCCGCCGCCGAGGTTGCCCGCATCGGGCCGCGTGACGGCGAGTGTGAAGGCCATCGCGACCGCGGCATCGACCGCGTTGCCGCCTTCGGCGAAGATCTGCTGCGCGGTGTCGGCGCTGTAGGCATCGGGCGCGGCGACGGCCGACGCATCGAGCGGCGGCTTCGGCGCCGCTGTTTTCGCGGCGGCGGACGGCGGCGCGGCCACGTTCACGGCAAGCGCGGCAAACCAGGCCGAAGCGAGCACGCGACGAGTACCGCTAGAAAATCGGGCGCTAGCCAAAGCGCCGGCAAAAGGCGCGCGAAACGCGCCGTGCATCGGGATAGACATCCGGGAGAACTCCGGCAACGAAGCGAGCATGGCGCACGAGCAAAGGAGCCTCGTGCAAGCGATGAAGGACAGCGTGGACAGCTCAGGCGGCCCGCCCCGCGCGAAGGCCCAGCGCGGGTGCGCGGGCCGCGCGCAGCAGCGCATCCTAAGTCGGCGCGTCGCGCGCCGCCAACCCGTTTTACCTCCTGTTACAGCCCCGCGCGCCTGCTTCGGCGACTGCGGCATCCGCGCCAGACCCGCCCCGCCGTTGGCTGCGCGCCGCAAGCGCCTGCCGCGAGCGGGCTCGTCAGGTAGAATTGTCGGCTAAGCGGGCGCATTGCGCGCCCCACGGACTCTCACCTTCTCGCATGAATACCGAACGCAAAGACGCTGACCGCAACGACGCGCCCACGGCATCCAATTTCATCCGCAACATCATCGACGACGACAACCGCACCGGCAAATGGAGCCAGCGCGTCGAAACGCGCTTCCCGCCGGAGCCGAACGGCTATCTGCATATCGGTCACGCGAAGAGCATCTGCCTGAACTTCGGCGTCGCGCGCAGCTACGGCGGCGTGTGCCATCTGCGCTTCGACGACACCAATCCGGAGAAGGAAAGCGTCGAGTACGTCGAGTCGATCATCGACTCGGTGCGCTGGCTCGGCTTCGAATGGGAAAAGGACCGCACCGAACATCTGTACTACGCGAGCGACTACTACGACAAGCTGTACGAGTTTGCCGAGCTGCTGATCCAGCGCGGCAAGGCGTACGTGGATAGCCAGTCGGCCGAGGAAATGCGCGCGAACCGTGGCTCGGCCACCGAAGTCGGCACGCCGTCGCGTTTCCGCGATCGTTCGGTCGAAGAAAACCTCGACCTGTTCCGCCGCATGAAGGCGGGCGAGTTCAAGGAAGGCGAGCACGTGCTGCGCGCGAAGATCGACATGTCGTCGCCGAACTTCAACATGCGCGACCCGGTCATCTATCGCATCCGCTTCGCGCATCACTACCGTACCGGTGACACCTGGTGCGTGTACCCGATGTACGACTACACGCACTGCATCTCGGACGCGCTCGAAAACATCACGCATTCGCTGTGCACGCTCGAATTCGAAGATCACCGCCCGCTGTACGACTGGATCCTGAACGAGCTCGCCGAAGCCGGCATCTTCAAGCGTCCGTTGCCGCAGCAAATCGAGTTCTCGCGCCTGAACCTGACCTATGCGATCACTAGCAAGCGCAAGCTGCTGCAACTCGTCAACGAAGGCCATGTGGAAGGCTGGGACGACCCGCGCATGCCGACCATCGTCGGGGTGCGCCGGCGCGGCTTCACGCCCGAATCGATCCAGCTGTTCTGCGAGCGCATCGGCGTGACCAAGGTCGACTCGTGGATCGATATGAGCGTCTTCGAAGGCGCGCTGCGCGACGATCTCGACGAGAAGGCGCCGCGCATCGCTGCCGTGCTCGATCCGGTCAAGCTGATCATCGACAACTTCCCCGAACGCCTCACCGAGCCGTGCCACGCGCCGGTGCATCCGCATCATCCGGAACAGGGCGTGCGCGAGTTTCCGATTTCCCGCGAGCTGTGGATCGAGCGCGAGGATTTCACGGAAACGCCGCCGAAGGGCTACTTCCGTCTGTTCCCGGGCAACAAGGTGCGCCTGCGCTACGGCTACGTGGTCGAATGCACGCACGCGGACAAGGACGAGAACGGCAACATCGTCGCGGTGCATTGCAACTACTTCCCGGACAGCAAATCGGGCACCGAAGGCGCGAACAATTACAAGGTCAAGGGCAACATCCACTGGGTCAGCGCCGCGGCTGCGTGCCCGGCCGAAGTGCGCATCTACGACCGGCTGTTCAAGGAACCGCAACCGGACGCCGGCGGCCGCGATTTCCTCGAAGCACTGAATCCGGACTCGAAGCGCGTGGTCCACGCCTACCTCGAAACCGGCGCGCGCCATGCGCTGCCGGAGCAGCGCTACCAGTTCGAGCGCCACGGCTACTTCGTTGCCGATCGCGTCGATTCGAAGCCGGGTAAGCCCGTATTCAACCGCATCGTCAGTCTGCGCGACAGTTGGGGCAAGCCGGCCTAAGCTCACGTCAGCGACGGCCCGGCGTTGCCGGGCCCAGACCGGTTGCCTGAGATTCGATCGACACTCATGCGCGCTCGCCTGGGCGCGCCGGTCCGGGAGGTCCGATGAAGGTTGCAGTCCGCCGCGGGGATGGGACTGAAAGTAGCATTTGCGTCGCAAGGAGTCCGCGCGGCTCACGCTTGCCGCGCTTCGTGCGCGATCTGCACCGCGCGCTGCTTGCGCTCGTCGCCTGCGGTGTGGTCGCGTTCGCCGGCCCGGCACGCGCGGATGAACTGACCGGTACGCTGAGAAAGATCCACGACGACGGCGTCGTCGTGCTCGGCGTGCGCGAGGCATCGATCCCGTTCTCGTACTTCGACGGCAAGCGCACGGTCGGCTACTCGCAGGCGATCGCGATGCAGATCGTCGATGAAATCCGGAAGACGCTCGGCATGGCGCAGTTGCGGGTTCACGAAATCACGGTGACTTCGTCGAACCGCACGCCGATGCTGCTGAACAACCAGATCGATCTCGAATGCGGCTCGACCACGCACACGGTCGAGCGCGAAAACGTCGCCGCGTTTTCGGACAGCCTGTTCCAGTACGCGGTGCGCATGATCACGCGCAGGAACAGCGGCATCACCGACTTCCCCGATCTGGCCGGCAAGCCGGTCGTGACGACCGCGGGCACGTCCGACGAGCGCCTGCTGCGCAGCCTCAACACCGAGAAGCAGTTGAACATGCGCATCATGAGCGCGCGCGACCATCAGGAAGCCTTCAACGCAATGAAAGACGGCCGCGCGGTGGCGTTCGTGATGGACGAGCCGATCGTCTACGGTTTCAAGGCGACCGACCCGCATCCCGACGATTTCATCGTGACGGGTGCGCCGCTCGGCTATGAGGTGTACGCGTGCATGTTCCGCAAGGGCGACGAGCCGTTTCGCGCGCTCGTGAATCGCGTGATCGTGCGCTCGCAGACGTCCGGCGACGCCGAGCGTCTGTACCGGCAGTGGTTCACGCAGCCGATTCCGCCGCGCGGCATCAATGTCAATTTCCCGCTGTCGGAGCAGAACCGCGCGTTGTTCGCGCATCCTAACGACCGCGCGCTCGACTGAACGCGGCGCGCGCCGTCTATAGCGACCGGTGCAGCTCCGCGAGCGACAGCGTCGTCTCGAAGAGCCGCGTCAGACTACGGCTCGCATACAGCGGGACCTCGTCGATCGACGCCCAGCGGTAGTCGTCCATTTCGGGGATCAGTGTGCCGTCCGAGCGGCGCGGAAACAGCGACGTGCAGGTGCACACGCTCAGATCGAGTTCGCCGGCACTCGCGCGCGCCGCGAATAGATGCAGGTCCTTGTCGCGCCGGTAGACGAACAGGCCGAGATCCTTCAGGCGGCCCGCCTCGAGCGCGATGCCGGTTTCCTCGACCATCTCACGCAGCGCGGTCATGTGCGGCGCCTCGCCGTTCTCGCCCTGCCCTTTTGGAATATCCCAGTGCGACGTTTCGGTGGCGTGCGCGAGCAGCACGCGTCCGTCGGGATCGAGCAGCACGATTCCGCACGAGACGATTCGCGGGCTCATCGCTTCTGCAGTTGCCAGGCGCCGCCTACCTTGCAGAAGTTCGGACGCAGGTTCATCGATTGCCCTTTCGCATTGAGTACGACGCCGAGGATGCGGCAAGTGCGCCCGCCGTCGGTCGAGGTGCTGTCCATCGTGATGGTCGCGTCGATCTTCACGCTATTGCCGGTGCCGTCGTTGACCCACGTGAAGCTGTCGCCGTCCTTTCTGTCATTGAGCGCGCTCATGACCGCGTGCTTGATCGAGTCGTTGTCGCGCTGCTTCATGTAGGTGATCGGCGTGTCGTTCAGAAAGGCGAGGTTCGCGGCTTGCGTGCCGATCGCCGCGCCGAGCAGCAGGCTCGCGGCACTGAGGCGGAACAGCACACGGGTTCGCGTCGACATGTGGGACTCTCCTTGAAGTGCGCACGGCGCGCACGGGCGCACGCGGCTTTTGATCCTGACCTCAAAAGCATAGCATGCACACTTCTGCGGGCAGCGCGCCATCGACGCGGCCATCAATGCGCCGCGGCCGTGCCCTGCAGGCGGAACGTGCTGACGACGTCGCGCAGCATCTGCGCCTGTTCCTGCATCGACTGCGCGGCGGCCGCCGCCTGCTCGACCATCGCCGCGTTCTGCTGGGTGGTCTCGTCCATCTGCGCGATCGCGAGATTGACCTGCTCGATGCCACGGCGCTGCTCGTCGGACGCGGCGGAAATCTCGCTGATGATGTCGGTCACGCGCTTCACTGCATCGACGAGCGAGTCCATCGTGCCGCCCGCTTTCTCGACGAGCGCCTTGCCGCTGCCGACGCGCGCGACCGAATCCTCGATCAGCGTCTTGATCTCCTTGGCCGCATCGGCGCTGCGGCGCGCGAGATTGCGCACCTCGCCCGCGACGACCGCGAAGCCGCGACCCTCTTCACCGGCGCGCGCGGCTTCGACGGCCGCGTTCAGCGCGAGGATGTTGGTCTGAAACGCGATGCTCTCGATCACGCCGATGATGTCGACGACGCGTGCCGAGCTCTCCGCGATGCTCTGCATATTCGCGACGACGTGCTGCACGGCCTCGCCGCCCTCGCCCGCGAGTTGCGACGCGGAGTGCGCCATGCGGTTGGCCTGCAGCGCGTTGTCGGCGTTCTGTTTGACGGTCGCCGTCAGCTGCTCCATGCTCGCGGCCGTTTCGCCGAGCGACGACGCCTGCTGTTCCGTGCGCGCCGACAGATCGAGATTGCCGGCGGCGATCTCTTCCGCCGCGACCGTGATGGTTTCGGTGCCGCCGCGAATGCGCCTGATCGCGTCGGCGAGGCGGCTTTGCATGCGCTGCATCGCGAACAGCATGCTTTCCTGATCGTTGCCGGCCAGTGTGACGGGGCACGATAGATCGCCGTCGGCGATCGTCTCCGCGACGCTCGCCGCGTAGGCGGGCTCGCCGCCGAGACTGCGCTTGACGTTGCGGATGATCAGCACGAGCGCGATGGTGCTGACGCTGCCTATCACGAGGATCGTCAGCAGATAGCGCAGCAGGTCGGCGCGGAACGCCGCGTCGATGTCGTTCACGTAGACGCCCGAAATCAGATACCAGTCCCACGCGGCAAAGCGCTTGACGAAGCTGATCTTCGGCACGTGCTCGTTGTGGCCAGCAAGGCGTCCCATGTAATCGACGAAGCCCTGTCCCTGCGCCTGCGCCACCTTGACCATCTCGACGAACAGCAGCTTGCCGTCGGTGTCCGCGTAGTGCGACACGTCTTTGTTGCGCAGATCGGCGAGCACCGGGTGCATGATCACGACCGGCGTCGCGGTCGTCACGATCATGTAGCCGCTGCCGGGGTAGCGCATCGCGGACAGGCGCGCCAGCGCCTGCTGCCGCGCCTGTTCCGGCGTCAGCTCGCGCCGGTCGGCGCGCTGCGCGTAGTCGGCGACGATGCCGTACGCGCTCTCGACGACGTTCTGCACCGCCGATTTGCGCTCGGCGAGCATCGTCGCGCGCGACTGCCACGCGGCCCAGCCGCCGAGGCCGAGCAGACCGAGCCACGTGATCAGCAGCGCGAGCCAGAGTTTGGTGTTGAGGCTGAGTCGGTTCACGCTGATTCCTCCAATCGCGGCGCGTCAAACGGTTCTGTTGAACTAACGGCGTCGCGCGCGATTTCCTGAGTCGGGAAACACCCGAAGCGAGCCATTCGATGATGGAAACGACAACGTGCGTGTGACGTCGGGGAGTTGCTGATCGTCAGCCGGGCCCGCGCGCCGATATCAGTTGCTCGACGATCCGGGCAGCAATCTCGCGGTGATCATGAAGGATGGGCGGATCTACAGGAAACACGCTCGGCGTGGCGTTCAACCGTTGCGCGCGTGGTGCTAAAAGACAGCAAAAAAGACAAAAAGGGTTACAGGCGCGAGGCTTGTAACCCTTTCGATGATTCTGGTACGGCAGGAGGGGCTCGAACCCCCGACCCTCGGCTTAGAAGGCCGCGCAAGTCCGCATTTACACGTGTTGACCGCGATACCCAATAATCCATGAAACCCCATACCTGCAAGGCTTTCACGAGATTTTGGCTATCCATACAAATTGACCTGTGTTGATTGATTGCCCCATAATCTGCCTACACGGTGCCTACACGGAGCGATGGGCGATGGCAAAGGTCAATTTCACGGCGGCGCGGGTGGCGTCATTCGAGGCGACGCCGGGTAAGACGCAGACGATTTACTGGGACGCCAAGACGCCGGGGCTTGGCTTACGGGTGACGCCAGCCGGTGCGCGTGCCTACGTCTTCGAATCGCGCCTGTTCGGCAAGACGGTGCGAATCACCATTGGCGACGCGAAGGCGTGGTTGCTCGACAAGGCCCGCACTGAAGCGGCCCGCCTGAAGACCGCAATCGATGATGGCAAAGACCCGCGCGAGCAAGCCGCCGAGCGACGCGCCGCCCATGAGGCCCGCAAACTTGAGGCCCGACGCAAGGATGCGACCGTGAGCGAGGCGTGGACCGCCTATCTCGACGCGCAGCGCTCGAAGTGGAGCGAGCGCCACATGCTCGACCACCAACACCTTGCCCAGGCTGGCGGCGAGAAAAAGCGCCGGGGCGATGGATTGACCGTGGCGGGGCCGCTCGCGCCGCTCATGCTGTTGAAGCTATCAAGCCTCTCCGCCGAGACGGTGGCCGCGTGGCTCGAATCAGAGTCACAGAATCGCCCGACGAATGCCGAGCAGGCTTACCGCAAGCTGCGCGCGTTTATTCGCTGGTGCGCCGAGCGCGCGGACTATCGGGACCTTGTGCCCGAGGGCGCATACACGGCACGCAGCGTGCGCGACGCAGTGCCCCGCCCGAAGGCAAAGGATGACTGTTTGCAGCGTGAGCAACTCCCGGCGTGGTTCGCTGCCGTGCGCAAGATTGGCAACCCGGTTATCAGCGCGTACCTGCAAGGGCTGCTGCTGACAGGCGCGCGCCGCGAAGAACTCGCGGGCCTGCGCTGGACCGATGTCGATTTCCAGTGGCGCTCCCTTTCCATTGCCGACAAGGTGGAAGGCTCGCGCGTCATTCCGCTGACGCAATATCTCGCGAGCCTATTGGCCGCCCTGCCGCGCCGCAATGAATGGGTGTTTTCCAGCCCCGCCGCCACCGATGGAAAGATTGCCGAGCCGCGCATCGCTCACACGAAGGCTCTCGCAAGCGCTGGCCTGCCTCATGTGAGCCTGCACGGCCTGCGCCGTTCGTTCGGCACACTCTGTGAATGGGTGGAAATGCCGTCCGGTATCAGTGCGCAACTCATGGGCCACAAGCCAAGCGCGCTCGCTGAAAAGCATTACCGCCGCCGCCCGCTCGACCTGCTGCGCATGTGGCACGACAAGATAGAAGTGTGGATGCTCGACCAGGCCGGCATTCAGTTTGACGCCGAGGAGGCAAAGCCCGGATTGCGGGCGGTGAACACCTGACAGGTTACGCGCCAGACTAGGCCGACGGGCCGAAAAGCGGGATACCTTCGCCCGCCTGTCTGGTGCCCCAATACGAAGGCTTGCGCATGAAGGGCGCTAATGAAGACTACTGAAAGAAAGCCCAAGTGGGCTAAGTGGAGGCTTATCCCGGAGGTGGAGGTCTGGCAGGCAATTGCACTCTCTCTTGACATTGAGCCGGACAAAGTCACACTCAACCGTCAAGCATGGATGGGCGCGCGTCACCCATTCGCAGAGTCAGAAGAGTTTGTGGACCGTCTAGATGTGACCTGTGCAAACATTCTTAATACCAGTCATTTTCCCTCAGGCGGCGCGCTGGTTATGGGTAAGCGATATAGCTGCGGTGTTCGCCTGGCAGAGTTTGCGCGGTTTGCCAGTGAAGTGGCGCAATGGGATGTGCCGGACGAGTTGCGAGCGCTGGCTGGAAACTCGTCACCCGCAGCCCAACCTGAATCCGTGAGCCCGTCGGCATCGGCACACGCTACGGCAGGCAATCAATCAGGCGCGGCACTCGCGGCCAAAAGCTGGCAGGAGCAGGCGAGGGAAATCGCGGATGAGTTTTTCGCGCGCGATACTGCGGCCAAATGCAGGGACAGCCTAGACGGCTATTCGAAACGAGTCATGGCCGAAATGCAGAGGCGGCAGATACACGGTCCGCGCGGTCGAATCGACAACCATCAAACCATCAAACGCGACGCGCTTCAAGGCGACAATTGGTGGGCAAAACAAACGAAGTGACAGCGTGGGAAACTTGGGAGACGTGGGAAAAACGGGAAATACCATGATGGGGATATTTCCCGCCTCACGGAATCTGCGTAAAGGCCAGCATCCATAAGGGTTTGCCGGTTTTTTTATTTTCCCTTGCCGGCCTGCATTTCCCACGTTTCCCACTAATTGAATTTGCATCGTTATCAACGAATCCGCGCACTGCGGAAAGGAAATGACGATGCACGCAACACCAACTAACGCGGCGCGCGGGGCGCACGGCATCGAGGCGGTTCTACCGACCGACGAAGCCGCTGCCGCGCTTAACCGCCGACCGCAGACCCTTCGCAAGTGGGCCTGTCTCGAAAACGGCCCAATCCGCCCTGTCCGCATCAATGGACGTCTCGCTTGGCGTGTCTCCGACATTCAGGCGCTTCTGAGCGGCGAGGTGGCGTAATGGAAAAAGAAAACGCCCGCCAGACAGAGCCGACGAGCGCAGAGAGCGAGCGCCACTTTACCGGAACGTCGAACCCGCGTCACCTGCGCGCAATTCATGGGTTACTGCGCCGCCCAATGCCGCGTGAGGAGTTGGACCGCACCGCAGGATGCAGCAACGGGCCTGAGCTTATCGCGGAACTGCGCCGCCGCTGCCTTGAAGTCCCTTGTCATATGGTGCCGTGTATCGACCGCGACGGCTTTGAAGTCCGACGCGGCATATACGCGCTGAGTGCACGCGACCGCCGCGAAATCTCCCGTTGGCTCACCAAGCGCGATGGGAGGACCGTATGATTGCCTGGTCATCCTACGAAATTGGTAGCTATCGCATCCCATGTCCGAATTGCGGTCGTGGTCCGCGAGATAGAACCCTTGGTGTAACCATCGAACCCTACGGCTCGGGCGTCGCACATTGCTTTAGGTGCGAGCATGTGGCGAACTATCGCCCGGAGGATGGTGCGCGCGTCGTGACCTCCAGCAAGCCGTCCAAGACCGTATCAATGCGCGCAAAGCATGAAACCTTAAGCGACTACGGGCGCGACCTGTGGGCGGCGTGCAGGCCGCTGGCGGGCGTCGCGCTCGACTATCTGACCGCGCGTGCCTGCCGCATACCGCCTGCCGATGGTGGCATCCGTTGGCATCCTTCGCTGAAGCATCCGACCGGCTATGCAGGTCCCGCGCTCGTTGCGCTCGTTACCGATGCGGTGACGTGCCAGCCGCTGACCCTGCATCGGACGTGGATTACCGCAACCGCGAAGGCGCACGTTGACCCGCCGCGCCTGCTGCTGGGCGGGCATCGCAAGGCGGGCGGCGTAGTGCGCCTGTGGCCGGACGAAGCCGTGACCATTGGGCTGAGCATCGCCGAAGGCATCGAAACTGCCTTGTCACTCGCGTTGGGGCATGCGCCAGTATGGGCGTGCATCGACGCTGGAAACTTGAAGGCGCTGCCGGTACTGGCGGGTATCGAATCACTTGTTATCGGTGCGGACCATGACGCTGCGGGCCAATCTGCCGCCAATGCGTGCGCGCAACGTTGGGCCAACGCTGGCCGGATGGTAATGGTCGCGGGGGTGGAATATGGGGCGTGACCTGAACGATGTGGCCATGGCTGGCGGTGCGGAGGCTGTGCGGCTTGCTGTGGCGAATGCACGATGCGTCACGAAAGCCGAACCGGTGCGCGACGGCGTGATTCTCGTGAATGGTGCCGACCTGAAGCCTGAGCCGATTAGCTGGCTTTGGAATGGTTGGCTCGCTTCCGGGAAGCTGCACATTCTCGCGGGTGCGCCGGGACAGGGCAAAACGACCATTGCACTTGGACTGGCCGCGACCGTTACATGCGGCGGACGCTGGCCGGATGGTTCGCGCTGTGCTGCCGGTAACGTGCTGGTGTGGTCCGGTGAGGACGACCCCAAAGATACGTTGCTGCCGCGTCTGCTAGCTGCCGGGGCTGACCGCTCGCAAGTTTTCTTCGTGGACGGAACGCGACTGAATGGCGAGGTGCAGAGCTTCGACCCAGCCCGCGACATGCTGGCACTCACAGAGCAATGCGAACGCATCGGCAATGTGCGGCTGATTGTCGTTGACCCGATTGTGTCCGCCGTGACGGGCGACAGTCACAAGAACACCGAGACGCGCCGCGCACTGCAACCGCTGGTGGACCTCGCCGCGAGCATGGATGCTGCGCTTATCGGTATCACGCACTTCTCCAAGGGTGGACAAGGTGCGGACCCGGCGCAACGAGTGGTTGGTTCGGTGGCCTTTACCGCCGTGGCCCGCGTAGTGCTGGTGGCCGCGAAAGTGAAAGGCGAGGACGGCGAGGACCGGCGCGTAGTGGCGCGCGCCAAGTCCAACATCGGGCCGGACGATGGCGGCTTTGAATACCGCTTGGAGCAGTGCGAGCCTGTACCGGGTATTCATGCATCGCGTGTCGCATGGGGCGCTTCGGTGGCCGGGACAGCTCGCGAACTGCTCACGGACCCGAGCGAGCACGACAGCGAGGCCGAAACCGCGCTTGATTCGGCAACTGAGTTTTTGCGGCACGTTCTTCGCGGGGACGTAGTGCCGTCCAAGACGGTCGAATCCGAAGCTAGGGCCGCTGGCATTGCGTGGCGAACCGTACGGCGCGCGTCTGATGCGTTAGGCGTGAAGAAGCGCCCCGGCGAGGGTGGCAAATGGTATTGGAGTCTGCCCAAGTTGGCCAGCCTGTCCAACGTTGAAAGGTTGGACACGTTGGACACCTTGACCCCTCCAATCAATCAAGGGGGCGACGTACGCGCGTGAATCAACATCACATGTTGGCCAAGTTGAATTGCCCACGCGTGCGGCTGTTTTTGGTACGTATCTGGCTGGCGGCGCGTGCCGTGCTGCCTTCAGTTTGAGGGGATGACGATGATTGACGGACTGGTAAGCGGGAAGCTGTACGGCACGGCGCAGAGCCGCACGGGGCAGACCGGTAGGGCATTCGTGACCGCGAAGGTGCGCGCCGCCACTGGCGACGGTGAGACGCTCTTCGTGAATGTGATTGCCTTTGATGACAAGGCGATAGCGGCATTGCTGGCGCTCGACGACGGCGACAGCGTGGCGCTGGCCGGGACACTTACGCCGAAGGTGTGGACGGACAAGAACGGCGATGCGAAACCGGCGCTCGACATGGTGGCGCATGCCGTACTGACGGCCTATCACGTCAAACGCAAGCGGCAGGCAGTGAATCAGCAAGCGGGCGACGAACGCGGGCCGGCAACGAATGGCGGTGACTTGTGCAATATGCCGGACGACTTTTGATTCCAGAACGGCGCAAAGCCAACACTGGCGCGGCTTTTCGGGATTTTTCCGGCGAAATTTTGGGTTGTTCCGGCTGATGATTTCGTATTCTGTGAGGATGGGATGGGCAAAGGGGGCATGAGGTGGGGCGCGGGCAGACCAGCCCTGAAGGCAAAAACGACCGCGCTACGGTCTATTGACGTGCGGCGGCTGAATCGTGAGGGGCTGCTTCGGGCCGGGATAGCATACGGCTGGCAGTGGAAGGACGACGAAGGCGTGGTGACTGCCAGTATCAAAATTGGCACGCATGACGGCGGCCTTAGCGTTTGCTATCGGAGAAACGGCGAGGTCGTAGAACAGCGCATCGCAACCGACACGACACCATGCAACTATGGCGGCGCGCGCGTCTGGTTCGTCTGCCCGTACTGTCGGCGGCGCGCGGCGATACTGTATCTGTCAAAGCAGGTAGCCTGCCGCTTATGCTTCCGGCTTGCCTACCTCAGCCAGTCTGAGGATGAGTTAGGCCGATTGTGGCGCAAGCAATCGAAAATCGAGGCGCGGTTGCAGTCACGCAAGCGGATGACGGGTGAGACCCGCGAGCGGCTGCTGGATGAGTTGTGGTGCGTCGAGGAAGCACGTGACCGTGCCTTCGTTGCAACCGCGCGGCGAATGTTTGGGCCGTTCGCGGACTTCTCCTAGCAGTGGTGCGCGGACCTACGGGCAAATACCCCTCTTTTCGGCGCTTGGTGGTCGGCCGTGCCGTGCTACTTTCCTCGCCGAAGGAAATGAAAGGGGGAAAGATGAACAAGAAATTGCTGTGTGTAGCGCTTGTCGTGGGACTTCAAGGGTGCGCAACGTATGACCTTGCACTGATGCCGCGTGGGCCTGGACCGATGGCTCACGGGACCGCCAAACAAATCGACAAGTCCGTGACGGTCACGCTAGCCGACGAAACTTACATCGGCCATTACGTGTACGTGCAGGGTGGCTCTTTCTCGCTCGGTACGGCGTTTGCCGGTGGGCAGACTGCTACGGGAAGCGCTATCGGTGTTAGTGCTGTCGGGAATGGCAACGTGCTTGCCCAATCAGCCGACGGTCACAACCTGCGGTGCGTATTTTCATTCAGCGGCTGGACACAGCAAGGCACGGGCGCGTGCTTGACCGACGACGGCAACGCGTACGACCTTCAGATAACTCGGTAGGCGAGGAAAAAGATGCGGAATACCTTCGCTGCAATGCTGGCGGCTTGGGGCTGTTTGGCGCTTGCCGTCCCACATGAAGCTACAGCATATGAATACGCTAACTGTCGTGGCTATTCGGGCCCCGGCGGCGCGTGCTACAGCGGCCCGGGCGGCGGACTTTACGGGGGGCCGGGAGATGAGGTCCATGGTGAGCGCGGCGGCGGTCTGTACAGTGGGCCCGGTGGTGGATTGTATGAAGGGCCCGGAGGAGGACTATATGAGGGTCCGGGTGGGGGTATGTACGCCGGGCCTGGTGGCGGGGTTTATCAGGGTCCTGGGGGTGGTCTCTATACCGGCCCTGGTGGCGGCATATATGGCGGGCCGCCGCAAGAAGACGGCTACAAGGGGCCTTGGGGTCCCTGTATAACGGGTGCGCTTGGAACCGAATGGATGCGTAAGCACTGCCCCATGTAGGCCATCGACACGAAATGCCTACATGGTGCCTACACGCAGACCGAGAAGACAAAAGGGTTACAGCCGAATCGCTGCAACCCCTTGATTTTACTGGTACGGCAGGAGGGGCTCGAACCCCCGACCCTCGGCTTAGAAGGCCGATGCTCTATCCAGCTGAGCTACTGCCGTATGGATCGCTATCTGCATGAAACCGGCACTCGCAGCGAGCCGCCCGATTTCGCACAAACTAAAATTCTAACTGACCTGCAAACAACCGGGCCCGGATTATAACCGATCGCCCGCCGCGCTCAGACCGGCTGCGGATGCAGCATGAACCAGCCGAGGAACACGATCCCCGCGATCGCGCAGTACAAACCGAACGACGCGAGACGCCCGCGGCCTTCGAAATAGCGCATCAGGAAACGCACACTCAGGTAAGCGGCGATCGCGGTCAGCACGCCGCCGAGTGCCGCGTCGGCAAGCTGGCTCGGCGCGTGGAGCAGCTTCGGCAGTTCGAGTACGCCAGCCGCGAAAATGATGGGGGTGCCGAGCAAAAACGAAAACTCGGCGGCTTTCTCGGTGGTGAGGCCGGCCGCATTGCCGGCGATCATCGTCAGGCCGCTGCGCGAGAAGCCCGGAATCAGCGCGCCGATCTGCGCGAGGCCGACGAAGAACGCCTGGCGGAACGTCAGCTTTTCCGGTGCCCGATGCGCGCGTGCGCGTTGCAGGCGATCGCCGAACCACAGCAGCACGCCGTTCACGATCAACGCAAACGCGACGATCCGCAGATCGTGAAAAATCGCCTCGAGGCGCTTTTCCAGCACGAGACCGACGAGACCCGCCGGAATCGTACCGATGATCAGCGCCCACATCATGTGACCGTCGTCGTTGCGGCGGCCGCCGAGCGACGCGAAGAAACCGCGCACCAGCGCGCACCAGCGCTCGCGGAAGTACCACAGCAGCGCGAACGCGGTGCCCAGATGCAGAGCGACGAGGAACGGCAGCAACTGCGGCGCATGCTTGTCGATGTGCATGTCGAACAGGGCTGGCACGAGCAGCGTGTGGCCAAGGCTGCTCACCGGAAACAGTTCGGTCACGCCTTGCAGCACGCTGAGAAAAATCAGAAACGACAGGTTCACGCGGCGGTCCTTGTAAGCAAAGTGTCGGGAAACTGCGCGCCGCACAAAAGGGAAGCCGGCGCGTCAAAAGGCGCACCGATTATGCCTGGCTGCACAGTCAGCGCCAAGCGGTTAGACCACATTCGGAGAGAAATTGACGCGCCGCGTCACAACTCGACACGGTTGTTACGCGAGGGCAAGGAAGCGGGCAGCGGATTCGTCGCGCGCGTACTGCGAACGCAGAGGAATGAACCCAGCGGGATCAGCGCTTGAGCGAGTGGAAGAAGTAGTACGTGCTAGCCGTGAATATGCCGAACAAAGAAACGGCCATTGCCATTGCGAGATCCATGATGCCTCCTGAGCCGATTCGCCCGGGAGTCGGATAGACCGGACGCTCAGGCGGATTATCAATAGGATTCGCCCTTTTCCGACACCCGCAATTTCCCGGGAAGGGTTTCCCCGTAGCGCAAAGCAGCGCAAAATCGCGGTTTCAGCGCGCCTGACGCAGTCGCGGCGAGTGGCGCAAAACGCCGCTTCATCCGGATGCAACGGCCGACGCAGCCAACCGCTTTGCACGACCCTCAACCTCTATCTGGCTACCTACTGACCATGCCCCTCTCCCCGGAACAGGACATTCTCGAGATCGCCCAGGACGCCTCCGTGCTCCGCTTTTCGCCGCAAGGCGGCGGCCGTCTGCTATCGTGGACGATCGATGGCGAAGAGGTGATCCACTGGCCCGAACACGCCGACTGGAGCGTGCCCGCGCGGATTCGCGGCGGCAATCCGCTGCTGTTTCCGTTTCTCGGCCGTCACTTCGTCGACGGCAAGATCGGCCATTGGCGTGACGCGCATGGCACCGTGCGCGAGATGCCGATGCACGGTTTCGCGCGCGACCTGCCGTTCGAGCCCCACGCCGACGTGCATGGCGCCGGCCTGCGCATGATTCTGACCGACAGCAAAGCGACCCGCGCCGTCTATCCGTTCGGCTTTCGCTTCGAAGCCGCTTACGAGCTCATCGATCCGCGCACGCTCGACGTGACGCTGACCACCACCAATACCGGCCACACGCCCCTGCCCTACTACGCCGGCCATCACTTCTACTTCACGCTGCCGCACACGCAGCGCGCGCAGACGACGATCGAGCTGCCGCCCACCGAGCGCTGCCGTCAGCTCGGGGATGGCTCGATCAGCCCCGCCGAGCCTGGCGAAGCGAGCTACACGCTCGACGAAGACCGCATCCACGACCGCTTCCATTGCCTGAGCGGCACGCCCGATCGACCGGTGCGGGTCGAGGCGCCGGGCATCAACCGCGTGATTACGATCGATCTGCAGCGGCCCGGCTCGGTGCCCTGGTACTCGGTCACGACGTGGACCGAAACGCCGCAGTCGGACTTTTACTGCGTTGAGCCGTGGCTCGGGCTGCCCGATGCGATCCATAACGGCCGCGGCTTGCGCTGGCTCGAGCCGGGACAAACCGAGACGGCGGCACTGCGCATTACCGTCGAGAAGACCAGCTGATATGCCGACGCCGGCGGCGAGCGGCTCGAAGCGGCCGCCCGCCGCCTCGCCCTCCTCGCCGGGGGGCGCAACACAAAACCGTTAGAATCGAACGCTTTGTCTGTCTGTGCCGCGTGATCGGGATCGGCGCGCGGCAGCGCTTTGCGAGGTCCAATGCTGGAAACAACAAGAATCAAACGACTCGGTTGCGCGGCATTGTTCGTGCTGCTCGCCGCGTGCGGGTCGGCGCCGGTGGCGCCGGGCTACTACCGGGTCGAACGGGGCGACACGCTGTCGAAAATCGCGCGCGGCAACCGCCAATCGGTGCAGAACATCGCGCGCTGGAACAACCTGACCAATCCGGACAACATCGAGGTCGGCCAGGTGCTGCGGGTCGCGCCCCCGAGCGGAACGGCGTCGACGAGCGGTGCGATCCGTAGCGGCGGCGGCGGTGGTAGCGGCAGCGCGAGTGCTTCGGCCGCGCCGCGTGCTGCGCCGGCGGACACTGCGCCGGCCGCCGCGCCCGCGCCGATTTCGCTAGTCTGGCCGGCCGACGGCACCGTGTTCCGCCGTTTCGACGGCGGCAACTCGAAGGGGATCGATATTTCCGCGGCGGCCGGCACACCGATCGTCGCGGCGGCGCCCGGCACCGTCGTCTATGCGGGCAACGGTCTGCGCGGCTACGGCAATCTTTTGATCCTCAAGCACAACGCCGACTACCTGACGGCTTACGCGCATAACCGCACGCTGTTCGTGAAGGAAGGCGAATCGGTCAAGCGCGGCCAGAAAATCGCCGAAATGGGTGACACCGATACCGATCGCGTGATGCTGCATTTCGAGCTGCGCTACCAGGGCCGCTCGATCGATCCGTCGAAGGAACTGCCGCCGCGCTAGGCGGCGGCGGGCGCGAGAACCCACCGTGCTATAAACGCTCAATTCGAAGCGGCGTGGCTGCGCGCCACGCCCTTCGTAGATTTGCAAGGAATCTGAAATGAAAAGCCCATTGGCGCGCGTCGCGGCGGCCGCAACGATCAGTCTCGGCCTCCTGACGCTCGGCGGCCTCGGCGGCTGCTCGACCACGACTACGATGACCTATCTGCCGAGCGGCGACACCGGCTTCGCGATCAACTGCAGCGGCAGCGACGCGAGCACGAGCTGGGCCGAGTGCTACAAGCGCGCGGGCGAAACCTGCGGCAACTACGGGTACGACGTGGTGTCGAAAGACGTCGACAGCGGCGCAACGTCGGGCGGCACGATCGGCGGGATTTTTGGCGCGAATGTGAAAAACCGTTCGATGGTCATTCGCTGCAAGCAGTAATGGCGGCACTTTGTGCGCCAGGCACGGCCGCCCAGCGGGATAGCGTCACCGATCAGCGGCGTCGCCGGCGTCCCGAGCGCGGATCGATGCGAGCGGCGAAGCGCAGCAGCAACGCGAGCGCGATAACCCATACGCCGACAAAGATGATCACCCCGGTCATGAGCCTCGCGCCGAAAAAATAATCCGCCATCATCGGCCGTGTATGTGAATTCGCGGTGAAGATCGCCGCGACGGGTTAAACGCCCGCGTAAATCGGTTCAAAAAAAAGCCCGGCACGAAGCCGGGCTAACGGGGGTTCGGCGCATATCGGCAAAGGACCGGTTCACCATGCGCCAGAACGAAATCTAACAATCTGCATTTACAAGCGCAATCGATTAATTTTGCGGTCAATGTTACACGGCGTACGGATTACGCAATCCGTGAATCGGAAATGTCGGAATGAGACCGGCTAAATGCGCCGCGGCCGGGCTACTCGGCCCGCGAGGTCATTCAAACTGGATTGTCCGAGCCTCGCACCAGCCAATGTTCTTGGGCCATCGAGGAAAATGCCGGGAAAACAGCAGAGGAAAGACATCTGTCCGAATAACACTAACTCGTGCGGCAATAAGCCCGCTTTTGCTCGTGAATATTAACTTGGTGCGGAAACGCACGTAACGCATCGATTAGTCGCGGCAACGGGTTCGGAATAAGCTTCGATATTTCATCACAACAAATTCGCGAATAGTGAAAGATTTAACATCGACAATTCCCCGACAATTTTGAAACCATTCAAACTCGCGTTTCAATTCGGAATATTCGGACGATTAATCGCGGCGCTGATTGGCGGCACGGCGCGTGCGCCGTCGTCGTTGAATCCGTCGGTATCCAGGTTCAGAATCCGACTCAGTCCGGCGATGCATAAAAGACCGCTCCGCGCGTTGCGCAGGCCCGCCATGCGGCTCGCCGGTCTGCGCCAATGGTTTATAGTGACGACCCCGTCCGACCCGCCTACTATGACTTCCAACGACGCCCCCCAAAGCCCCCTGTACGCGAAGCTGCTCGGCGAAACCGCCCAGATCGGCTGGAGCGAACTCGAACGTTTCTTTGCGCGCGGCATCCTGCTGCACGTCGCGCGCGACCTTGATCTCGTGAGCGTCGCCGAAGCGATCGCCAACGACGACACCACCCAGGTCGCCCAATGGTTGTCTTCGGGCCTCGTCGAGCGCGTGCCGTCGGAGACGGCCGCCGATTTCGCCGCGCGCGATCCCGAGCTGTGGGCAGTCGTCGTCTCGCCGTGGGTGTGCGTTCAGGAGCGCTCTTGAGCGACGCGAGGACGCCCGATGCCGGGACGCCCGACGGCGCGCCTTCCCAAACCGCCGCGCATTCAGCCAGCGGGCGGGCGCTGCCGGTACGCTGGCATCGCCGGGTGCTCGCGCTCGCGTTCCCGATCGTCCTCGCGAATCTGACGCAGCCGATCCTCGGCGCGGTCGATACCGCCGTCGCCGGTCATCTGGATCGCGCCTCCTACCTCGGCGGCGTTGCGCTCGGCGGGCTCTTCTTCAACTTCGTGTTCTGGGGCTTCGGCTTCCTGCGCATGGGCACCACTGGCCTCGTCGCGCAGGCGCACGGCGCGGCCCACGGCGACGAGCTGCGCAACAGCGTGGTGCGCGCACTGCTGATGGCGGCTGCGATCGGCGCGCTGGTGCTGCTCGTGCAGCAACCGCTGATCGACTACGCGCTGCGGGCGATCGGCGGCAGCGACGCGGTGCAGCGGCATGCGCAGGTGTATTGCCACGCGCGCATCTGGGCCGCGCCGCTCGCGCTCGGCAATTACGTGGTGCTGGGCTGGCTGCTCGGCACGCAGCGGGTGCGGCTCGCGTTGCTGTCGCAGGTGTTCATCAACAGCGTGAACATCGTCGCGGTGCTGCTGTACGTGTACGCGTTTCATTGGGGCGTGGCCGGCATCGGCGCGGCTACCGCGACTGCCGACGCACTCGGCTTCTTGCTCGGCCTCGCGCTGCTATGGCACGGCAGGCCGCGCGGCCTGCCCGCGCTGAATCGCGCCGCGTTGTTCGACACCGCCGCGCTGAAGCGTCTCGTCGTGCTCAATCGCGACATCTTCGTGCGCACGCTGTGTCTGCTTTCGTCGTTCGGCTGGTTTGCGCATCTCGGCGCGCGGCAAGGCGACGCGACGCTCGCCGCGAACGCATTGCTGCTCAATTTTCAGACCTTCATGGCGTACGGGCTCGACGGTTTCGCGCATGCGGCCGAGGCGCTGGTCGGCGCGGCGATCGGCGCGCGCGATCGTCACGCGTTCGCGCAGGCGGTCAAGGTCACCGCGATGTGGTCGGCGCTCGGCGCGATCGGCTTCTCGTTCGTGTACTGGGGCGCGGGCGCATGGATCATCGAGCGGCTGACCGATCAGGCCGCCGTGCGCGCGGCGGCCGAAACTTATCTGCCGTGGGCGGCGCTGTCGCCGGTCATTTCGGTGTGGGGCTTCCTGCTCGACGGCGTGTTCATCGGCGCGACGCGCACGCGCGAACTGATGATGGCGATGGTGGTGTCGCTCGTGGTGTTCGTCGCGGCGTCGTCGGCATTGCTCTCGTGGCACGGCAATCACGGGCTGTGGATCGCGCTGCTGATCTTCATGGCCACCCGCGGCGCGACGCTCGCGCGCTACCTGCCGGGCGTGTCGCGAGGGATTGCGGCGGCGTAGTCGCGCGGTGCGGCGCGCCGCGCCCCGTTGGCTGTTCGGCGGACGACAGAACGTTACGGCTTGAAACAAGCGCATACATATCGCATAACGAGCGCGTCCTAGAATGTTTTCAGCCCGTGCTCTCCGCGCGAACAGTCGGCACGGGTCAGAAGTGCCGGCGTGCCCGCGCCGGTGCTTCGCTTTCCCCGCCCCTCCCTTTCCCGATCGTTTTCAATTCGCCGAGCGCTCACTGTGCGACGGGCGCGGGCACCATGGCGGGCGGCCGATCGTCGGTTGGCACGCCGTGGTAGTCGGCGGGATCATGTGGCGGGCTGCCGTGATGCGCGGACGGATGGTCCGCACAGCCGGCGACGCCGGCGCACAACAGCAAGGCAACAGTCAGAACGCGGGTCATTTTGCAATCGTCTCCGGGACAAAGGGGATGGCGGAAGTCCGCCGGCGCGCCGAGAGTCTACCCGCAAAGCGCGTTCCGCGACGCCATCACGCCCGCTCGTGCCCCGCTCGTTCCATTTCGTGAGATTTTGCCAGACCTGCGCTACTATGGGTTCATGGCTGAACCTACCGGGAGACTGCCATGGACGGTGAATCGATCGCGGGCCTTATCGGGCTCGCAATAGGCTTGCTCGTGCTGGTGGCGTTGTCGATTTTCGAATCGCGGGCCTACCGGCGAGAACACGACGGCGAGGGCATGCTGCATCACTGGACGCATCAGCACCTGCATATGCCGCATTGGAGGCGTCCAAGGCACTGATGCGGGTGATCTTCGACTCGGACCGAGTCGGCTCTAGTCGCGGCACCGGCATATCGCAGTGCCTCAGTTGCGCGTCCGCTCGATGACGCGATGACCGGCGTTGCGGCGCATGTTTGCGCCGCGCGCGTCGTCGTCCGCTGCACGTGCGCAATACCTTTTCAGTTCCTTCGGCATACATACATCGAACGGTGACGCTACGCGCGCCGCCCCCTCTTTTTTCACCGTCGTCCAAGGCCTCGCCGCATCGATCTTCATCGGTGATGGGCACATGCCTTGCGGGTTCCGATCCAGCAACAGGCGCGCGATACGCGCGTCGATTGTCGCGGCGCGCGTGCGCCAAACCAGCGTGACGATGCGGCCAGCGATTTCGCGGCCCCTCGAAAAGGAGAACGCCATGACCGTCGGAACCATCCTGCTAATCGTGCTCATCCTGCTGTTGATCGGCGCATTGCCAAGCTGGCCGTATAGCAGCGGCTGGGGCTATCGACCGACTGGGCTTGTCGGCGTCGTGCTGATCGTCGTGATCATTCTGCTGTTGATGGGGCGAATATAGCTGACCGCCGAGCCAGCGCAAGCCAAGGCATTGACGCTCCTGTCCGTACCCCCTATACTCTCGGATTCGTCGGAGCGTAGCGCAGCCTGGTAGCGCATCTGATTTGGGATCAGAGGGTCGAAGGTTCGAATCCTTTCGCTCCGACCATTGGAATCAAGCAAAAAGCCCAGCCTTAACCGGCTGGGCTTTTTGCTTTCTGGGTCCGTCTAGGCGCTGTGTAGGCAAATTCGACCAACGCGAATCGGCCTTCGTCGCGCCCCCTCCTCTAAAATCTGCTATCAAAAGCTATCATTTTCGCCAGCCGCGTTGTTTTCGGCGCGCGCAGCGTTAAGGCGCGATTGGAAAGTACTTTTTAAAACCTTCGTTCAGGTGCCGCCTCGCGCTTCGCGTCGGCGGCGGCGCGCTGCCGGGCTTCCTGTTCGCGCGGGTCAAGGCCCATGTCGATCAGCACGCGGAGGTCAGCGGCATGCTGGCGGGCGCCCTCCGGCTTCCGGTTGGCAGGATCGTCAGTGGTGCAGCGGATCGTGCGGCCGTGCAGGCGGCCTTCGACCGTGTCGGCACGCGCGCCTGCCGACGTGACGCGCAGGCCGAAGCCGCGCGTCTTGGTGCCTGCATGAAATTCAATCAACAAGCCGGAATCTCAAAACGCCCTGATTCGAGATCAGAGGGTCGAAGGTTGGTCGAAGGTTCGAATCCTTTCGCTCCCACCACGAAAAGCAAGTCGAAACCCGCGAAGCCTCCGGCTTCGCGGGTTTTTGCTTTTTTGGCCCGCGCTCACCCGGACGCTGACAGCCAATCCATCAGGCACTCGCCTTGCAAATCATCACCCGTGCATGCGACAGTGCTTGCGCACGTACCTCGCTGCGAAGACGCGCAAACCCGCCGCAATGCCTTCCTAGGCCGCTCAAAAGGAGACTCTCATGGACCTGATCCTCTGGCGTCACGCCGAAGCAGAAGATGTCGCCTCGAGCGATCTCGCCCGCGCGCTCACGACGCGCGGCCGCAAGCAGGCGCAGAACGCCGCGAAATGGCTTCGCGCGCGCCTACCCGAGGACGCGGTCGTCCTCGCGAGCCCCGCCGTGCGCACGATCCAGACCGCCGAGACGTTGAGCGACCAGTATCGCGTCGTGCGCGAACTCGCGCCGAACGCGAGCGCGAACGATGTCCTCGAAGCGGCCGGCTGGCCCGGCGGCATCGCGCAGACCGTGGTGATCGTCGGCCATCAACCGACGCTCGGCCACGTCGCCGCGCAACTGCTCGGCGACAGCCGCGCGAGCTGGCCGCTGAAAAAAGCGGGCATCTGGTGGATCGAGAGCCGTGAGCGCCACGGCGAAGAGGAGGCGGTGTTGCGCGCCGCCATCAGTCCCGATCTGATCTGAGCGCGCGCGCCGCGCGACGCATCCGACTTTACGGGCACGCACGCGAGGGCTTACGGGCAGTCATCCAATCGTCACAGCTTTGCCATGCGAGCGTCACCGCGCGTTACTACATTGGCGAAAAAAGAAATCCTCCCTCTTTTCGACCAGGACAGCCAATGCGAGAACTGCCCACGCCCACCCTGCCCTTCGCCTCGCTTTTCGAACCGCGCCGTCTGCCCCGCGCCGAGGAAACGGTCACCGCGCAGCATCGCCTGCAAGTCTCGTGGGCGCGTACCGACGAAGAGCTGCGTGAAGCGCAGCGTCTACGCTATCGCGTCTTCGCCGACGAAATGGGCGCGCGCCTGAGCGGCCCCGCCGGCCTCGACGTCGATGCGTTCGATTCGTACTGCGATCATTTGCTGGTACGCGATCTCGACACGTTGAAAGTAGTCGGTACGTATCGCGCGTTGCCGCCGCATCAGGCCGCGCGCATCGGCCGTCTGTATGCGGAAAGCGAGTTCGACGTGTCGCGTCTCACGCATCTGCGCGCGAAGATGGTCGAGGTCGGCCGCTCGTGCGTGCATCCCGACTATCGCAGCGGTTCTGTGATCATGTCGCTGTGGGCAGGGCTCGGCGCGTACATGAAGCACAACGGCTACGAGACGATGCTCGGCTGCGCGAGCGTCGCGATGGCCGACGGCGGCCACTATGCGGCGAACCTGTATTGCTCGCTGCGCGACAACGCGCTGACCGCGCCCGAATATCGCGCGTTCCCGCATACGCCGCTGCCGGTCGACGACCTGCAGACCGGCGCCGCCGTCGCGCCGCCGCCGCTCGTGAAGGGCTACTTGCGACTCGGCGCGAAGATTTGCGGCGCACCGGCGTGGGACCCCGACTTCAATACCGCGGACTTCCTGACGCTGTTCCGCCTGTCCGATATCAACGCCCGCTACGCGCGGCACTTCCTCGGCGATGCGTTGCCGCGATAAGCTGCATCACCGGGAAACGAAAAAGCCCTGCATTTGCAGGGCTTTTTTTGTGCACGCGCACGCTGCGAATCGAAGCGTGCGTCGATCGGCGCGACATCAATCGTCGGTATAAACCACGCGATACGGAATCCCGACTTTCTCCCACTCCGCGGCTTCCTGGATCAGGCTGTAGTCCGTCAACGGATTGTTGGCGACCCACTCGTTCGGCAAACGCACTTCGTAACCGCCGTTCGCCTGAGCAACCGTGATGCCCGGCAGGCCGACGTCCGCGCGTCGACGGCACAGCAACGCCGCGAGCCGCAGGCAAAACAGCAGCGGCCATTCGACGTCGCGCGTCTGCGACAGCTTGCCGAGCTTGCCCGCGTGGCCGAGCACGAGCGCGGCGAGGCGTGCCTGATCGGTGCGCGAAAAGCCGGGCATGTCGGCGTTGCTTGCGATATACGCCGAATGCTTGTGATAAGCGCTATGCGAGATCGACAGCCCGATTTCGTGCAGCGACGCCGCCCAGCCGATGAACATCCGGTTCTCCGCGCGGCGTTCTTCGTCCGGTTCGATGAACTGATCGTAGAAGCTCGTCGACAGATCGCTGATACGCCCCGCCTGCGCACGATCGACGCCGTAGCGCCGCATGAAGCCGCCGACCGTCACCGTCCGCATGTCCTCGTGCTGCGAACGGCCGAGCAGATCGTACATCACGCCCAGACGCAGCGCGCCGTCGGTGGTGTCGACATAATCGACGCCCAGTTCGTCGAATACCGCGATCATGATCGACAGGCCGCCCGCGAGCACCGGCACGCGGTCGCTCTTCAGCGCGATCAGCTTCAGCCGGTTGACGTTCTCTGCCTTGATCAGTGCGCGCTTGAGCCGCTCGAGGCCGCCGCGCGAAATGCCGTGCGTGACGCCGGCATCGTTGAAATTGTTCGCCTCGACTAGTTCGGCGAGCGCGCGGGCGGTGCCCGATGAGCCGATCGCCTGCTCCCAGCCGGTCTTCTTGTATTCGGCGGAAATGATCTGGATTTCGCGGCGCGCGGCGAGCTCGGCCTGACGCATCGTGTATTCGTCGACGTTGCCGGCCGGGAAAAACGTGCGGCTATGGCTCACGCAGCCGATATACAGGCTCTCCATCTTGATCGGCGTGTAGTGCGAGCCGATGATGAATTCCGTCGAACCGCCGCCGATATCGACGACGAGCCGCTTGCCCGCGCTCGCCGGCACCGAGTGCGCGGCGCCTGCATAAATCAGGCGCGCTTCCTCACGCCCCGCGATCACTTCGATCGGAAAACCGAGCGCCGCCTGCGCTTCGCCGAGAAACTCGCCCGCATTCTTCGCGATGCGCAGCGTATTGGTCGCGACCGCGCGCACGTGGTCGGGGTGAAAATCGCGCAGACGCTCGCCGAAGCGCTTCAGCGCATCCCAGCCACGCACCTGCGAGGCGCGATCGAGCATTTTGTCGCTCGATAGCCCGGCCGCGAGCCGCACCGGCTCGCGCAAGGCGTCGACCTGATAGATCTGGCTGCCCGCGTCGGTTTCCTCGACCCGGCCCACGATGAGCCGGAAGCTGTTCGAACCGAGATCCACGGCGGCGAGGAGATGAGGGATATTGACCATCGGGTAAGCGTACTCCATGCGCGCGAGCGCGGCGGCTGCGGCTGCGGGCGTGGCGGCGGACGCTGGCAGCGCCACGCGCCTGCCCGGCGCCTTCGACGCATGATGCGCGTCGCGGCCGGCCGCACTGTTCAAAGACGCCATTCTAAGCGTAGCAGCCTTCACGGTGTCACCTCGCGGCGCAGGGAGTTCGGTATCGTCGCATAGGTAGCGCGTCATATTGACGACAGCCGACGATTGCGGCATAAAATGTTTAAAACACCGCCGATGTCATCAGGACGTCATCAAATCGTGAGAATTTCCGAGCGTCTTTCCGTCGCCATTTCAGACATTCCAATCTCGCCACCGATGTCCGTCCGCTATCCCCTATTGAATCGCGAGCTGGGCATTCTGGGTTTCAACGAGCGCGTGCTGGCGCAAGCCGCCGATCCCGCCGTCCCCCTGCTCGAACGTCTCCGTTTTATCTGCATCACCAGTAGCAATCTCGACGAATTCTTCGAAGTCCGCATGGCCGGGCTTCAGGAACAGATGCGCGACAACCCCGGCGCATTGTCGCCCGACGGCATGTCGCTGCAGCACGTGTACGACCTCGTGGTCGAACGTGCGCAGAAGCTCGTGCATCGCCAGTACACGATGCTGCACGACACGGTGCTCACCGCGCTCGAGGAGCAAGGCATCTATTTCCACGGCACCGAAGCATGGAGCGACGCGCAGACCGAATGGGCGCGTAACTACTTCTTCGACGAACTGCTGCCGGTGTTAACGCCGATCGGTCTCGACCCCGCGCATCCGTTTCCGCGCGTGCTGAACAAGAGCCTGAACTTCGTCGTCGAGCTCGAGGGCAAGGATGCATTCGGCCGCCAGGCGATGATGGGCATCGTGCAGGCGCCGCGCGCGCTGCCGCGCCTCGTGCGCATGCCGCAGGAGCTGTCGGGCTATCCGCATGGCTTCGTGCTGCTGAGCTCGCTGCTGCAGCGCTTCGTCGGCGAGCTGTTTCCGAATCTCGTCGTGCGCAGCTGCAATCAGTTTCGCATCACCCGCAATAGCGAACTGTTCGTCGACGAAGACGAAATCACAAATCTGCGCGTCGCGTTGCAGGGCGAACTGCCGGCGCGACATCTTGGCAATGCGGTGCGGCTCGAAGTGTCGGCGGAAACGCCCGCGCACGTAGTGCGGCGCCTGCTCGACGAAAGCGGTCTGTCGAACAAGGACTGCTACTACGTGAACGGCCCCGTCAACCTGGTGCGGCTGATGCAATTGCCCGAGATGGTCGACCGGCCAGATCTGAAGTTCGTGCCGCATATTCCGTCGACGCCGCCCCAAATCGCCAATGCCGCGAGCATGTTCGACGTGATCGACCAGGGCGACGTGCTGCTGCATCATCCGTACGAGAGCTTTCAGCCGGTGCTCGAACTGCTGCTGCAGGCCGCCAAGGACCCGAACGTGGTCGCGATCAAGCAGACCATCTATCGCACCGGCACCGACTCGCCGCTGATGGACGCGCTGATGCAGGCCGCGCGCAACGGCAAGGAAGTCACGGTGGTCGTCGAACTGCTCGCGCGCTTCGATGAGGAAACCAACATCAACTGGGCCTCGCAGCTCGAAGCGGTAGGCGCGCATGTAGTCTACGGCGTGGTCGGCCACAAGTGTCACGCGAAGATGATGCTGATCGTGCGACGCGTATTGGCGGGCGGCAAGTCGACCCTGAAGCGCTACGCGCACCTGGGTACCGGCAACTATCACCCGCGCACCGCGCGCCTCTATACCGACTTCGGTCTGATGACCGCCGATCAGAAGATCTGCGAGGACGTGCACCATGTATTCCAGCAGCTGACCGGCATCGGCGGCGAACTGAAGCTGCACGAACTGTGGCAATCGCCGTTCACGCTGCATCCGAAGCTCGTCGAAGCGATCCGCAAGGAAGCCGAGCACGCACGGGCGGGCAGGAAGGCACGCATCGTCGCGAAGATGAACGCGCTGCTCGAGCCGACGGTGATCGCCGAACTGTACGAAGCAGCGCAGGCCGGCGTGAAGATCGATCTGATCGTGCGCGGTGTGTGCTCGCTGCAGCCGGGCGTGCCAGGACTCTCCGAGAACATCACGGTGCGCTCGATCGTCGGGCGCTTTCTCGAACATCATCGCATCTACTATTTCTACGACGGCGGCAAGGAGCAGGTCTATCTGTCGAGCGCCGACTGGATGGATCGCAATCTGTTCCGGCGCGTCGAAGTCGCATTTCCGGTCAACAACCGGCGGCTGAAACGGCGCGTGATCGCGGAAGGGCTATCGGCGTTTCTCGGCGACAACCAGTCGGCCTGGTTGATGCAAAGCGATGGTCACTATCGCCGGCGCCGGCCGGGCAAGGCGTCGCGCAATGCGCAGATGAGCCTGCTCGGCAAGTTCTGTTCGTAGTCGCCCGTGTTGCGGGTGCTCGCCGCGACGGCGGGCACCTGACGATCTGCGCGCATAAAAAAACCGCCTGTTCCAGGCGGTTTTTTGTTGGATCGACCAGTCGGACGACTGCCGTGCTCAAACCTGTGCGGTTTGACAGCGCGCGGTCCGATACACCGGAAAGCGCACCGTGAACGTGCTGCCGCGCCCTTCTTCGCTCTTCACTTCAAGTTGCGCATCGTGCCGTTGCAATACGTGCTTGACGATCGCGAGACCGAGCCCGGTGCCGCCCGTGTCGCGCGAACGGCTGCGATCGACGCGATAGAAGCGCTCGGTGAGCCGTGGAATATCGGCGGCCGGAATGCCGAGGCCGCTATCGGTGACCGAGAACACCGCATGGCCACCCTGCGCACGCCAGTTGACCTTGATCGAGCCGCCGTCCGGCGTATAGCGGATCGCGTTCGTCACCAGGTTGCCGAACGCGCTGAGAATCTCGGTTTCGACGCCGGTGACCGTCAAAGCTTCGTCGGCTTCGAAGACGATCTTGTGATGATCGCTGGACAGGCTCTGCGCGTCGTCGTGCAGATGCCGCAATACCGCCTGCATGTCGATCATCTGATCGCTCGGCGGCTTGTTGTCGCCTTCGAGCGTCGCGAGCACCAGCAGATCGCTGACGATATGACGCATGCGCGACGCCTGCTGCTCCATCAGGTCGAGATAGCGCGCGCGCTCGGCCTCGCCCAACGGCAGCTCACGCATCGTCTCGAGAAAACCGGACAGTACGGTGAGCGGCGTCTTCAGTTCGTGCGACACGTTGGCGACGAAGTCACGCCGCATCGCATCGGTGCGCTCGAGTTCGGTGATGTCCTGCGACAGCACCAGCTTGCGATTGTCGCCATACGGAAACACCTGCACCGACAGCACGTTCTGGCGCTTGTCGCCCATGCCGCGCATGATCAGCATTTCCTCGTACCGATGCGAATTCAGATAGCGCACGAAATCCGGATGACGCACCAGATGCGTGATGTGCTGACGCAGATCGCGCTTCGCATCGAGCCCGAAGTGGCTTTCGGAAATCGCGTTGCACCACTCGATCTGATCGTGATCGTCGAGCATCGCGACGCCGTTCGGCGACGCCTGGATCGCCTGGATGAACCGCGAATGCTGCTGCTCGACCTGGCGCACCTGGGCGTGCCAGCGCTTCGCGAGCTTGTGCAGACGGTAATAGATTTCGCCCCAGATGCCGGGGGCGCTCGGCACTTCGCCGTACACCGGCGCATCGAGCAGACGCCACAGACGCTGCTTGTGGAAGGTACTGAAGACGCTCTGTGCGAGCAGCATGACGATGGCGAGAGCGAGCCCTGCCTTGACGTTCACCAGTGCGCCGACCAACGCGCAAAGAACAGCAAGCAGCACGACCGACACGATGGAGCGCGCCCAGATGATGTTCATGGTCTAGCGATCGAAGAGAAAATACAGCGCAGGAAGGAGGTGTGGCGGCTCACCGTTACGCAGTGCAGTGCGCCGCCGGCGGCTATCAGGCGCTCTTCGCCAGCCGGTAGCCGCTGCCGCGTACCGTTTCAATCATAGCATCGCACCCGGCCGGCTTGAGAGCCGCGCGCAGACGCTTGATGTGCACGTCGACGGTACGCTCTTCGACGAACACGTGATCGCCCCACACCTGGTCGAGCAGTTGCGTGCGGCTGTGCACGCGCTCCGGGTGAGTCATGAAGAAGTGCAGCAGACGGAATTCGGTCGGGCCGAGATCGAGCTTGATCTCGCTGCCTTCCGCATGCGCGGCGACGCGGTGCGTGGCCGGATCGAGCTTCAGGCCGTTGATTGCGACCACGTCTTCGGTCAGCTGCGGCGCGCGGCGGCGTAGCACCGCCTTGATGCGCGCCATCAGTTCCTTCGGCGAGAACGGCTTCGTCACGTAGTCGTCGGCGCCTATCTCGAGGCCGAGCACCTTGTCCTGCTCGTCGCCGCGCGCGGTCAGCATGATGATCGGGATATGCTTCGTGCGCTCGTTGTTGCGCAGATCGCGCGCGAACGAAATGCCCGATTTGCCCGGTAACATCCAGTCGAGCAGCACCAGATCCGGCAGCACGTCGCTGATCAGGTTGTGAGCCTGCTCCGCGTTGTACGCGCGAATCGGGCAGTGCCCGGCGTGTTGAAGATTGACCGAAATCAATTCGGAAATGGCGGGCTCATCTTCAATGACGAGAATGCTGCTGGGCATCGGCACCTCTGTTCCTTATCTCTGGATTAGCTGAGCGCTTCGCGTTCGAGCGCGTCGCGCGACTGGTGCCGCACGTCGGTACCCTTGACGATGTAGATGATGAATTCGGCGATGTTCTTCGCGTGGTCGCCGATCCGCTCGATCGCCTTGGCGATGAACAGGAAGTCGAGGCCCACCGAGATCGAACGCGGATCTTCGGTCATATACGAAATCAGCTTGCGCACGAACGCGCGGAATTCCTCGTCGATCGCCTTGTCGTCGCGCACGATCTGCGCGGCAGCGACCGTGTCCAGACGCGCGAACGCGTCGAGCGCACGGCGCAGGATCGACACGGCCATCTCGCCGGACAGCTTGATTTCGGCGATGTTGATGGTGCGCGAGGCGCCGTCTTCCATCAGACGCTTGGTGCGCTTCGCGATCTTCTCGGCTTCGTCGCCGGCGCGCTCGAGGTTCGTGATGGTCTTCGAGATCGCGATCAGCAGGCGCAGATCGCGCGCGGCCGGCTGACGGCGCGCGATGATGTTGCTGCACTCTTCGTCGATGTCGACTTCCATCTTGTTCAGACGGTCTTCGGCGGCGATGACCTGCTCGCACATACCGAGGTCGAATTCGTTGAGCGCCTGCATCGCGTTGACGATCTGCGATTCGACGAGACCGCCCATTTCGAGCACTTTCGACGAAACGAGGTTCAGGTCGGCGTCGAACTGGCTGGACAGATGTTTATCGGACATGTCGTACTCCGTTGTATTGCCCGGCGGATCAGCCGAAGCGGCCGGTGATGTAGTCCTCGGTTTCCTTGCGGACCGGCTTGATGAAGATTTTTTCCGTGTCGCCGAATTCGATCAGTTCACCGAGGTACATATAGGCAGTGTAGTCCGAACAGCGGGCTGCCTGCTGCATGTTGTGCGTGACGATCACGACCGTGTAGTCGCTCTTCAGTTCGGCGATCAGCTCTTCGATACGGCCCGTCGAAATCGGGTCGAGCGCCGAGCACGGCTCGTCGAGCAGCAGCACTTCGGGGCGGATCGCGATACCGCGCGCGATACACAGACGCTGCTGCTGGCCGCCCGACAGACCGTAGCCGCTCTGGCCGAGCTTGTCCTTCACTTCGTTCCACAGCGCCGCCTTGGTCAGCGCCCATTCGACGCGGTCGTCCATTTCCGAGCGCGACAGCTTCTCGAACATCTTCACGCCGAAAGCGATGTTGTCGTAGATCGACATCGGGAACGGCGTCGGCTTCTGAAACACCATGCCGATGCGCGCGCGCAGCAGCGAAATGTCCTGGCGCGTGGTCAGCAGGTTCTCGCCGTCCATCACGATCTCGCCTTCCGCGCGCTGCTCCGGATAAAGCGCGTACATCTTGTTGAAGGTTCGCAGCAGCGTGGACTTGCCGCAGCCCGACGGGCCGATGAACGCGGTCACCTTGCCTTCGGGAATCTGCAGGTTGATGTTCTTCAGCGCGTGGTACTTGCCGTAGAAGAAGTTGAGATCCTTGACTTCGATCTTCGGACGCGACGGGGTTTGCGCGTGAGCGCTGTGTTCGGGGTCGGAGCCCGCGGGCGCGGTTGCGTGCCCGACCGGATTGAGTTGGGTTTCTGCCATGTTCATCGGATTCACTCCGCCCTTACTTGTTCGAGAAGATCGTGCGCGCGAGGATATTCAGTCCCAGCACCGCGAGCGTGATGAGGAAGACGCCGGCCCACGCGAGCGACTGCCACTGCGCGAACGGGCTCATCGCAAACTTGTAGATCGTGACCGGCAGGTTCGCGACCGGCTGGCCCATATCGACCGAGAAGAACTGGTTCGACAGCGCGGTGAAGAGCAGCGGCGCGGTTTCGCCGGCGATCCGCGCGACCGCCAGCAGCACCCCCGTGACGATGCCCGCGATTGACGCCTTCAGCGTGATCGACAGCACCATCTTCCACTTCGGCGTACCGAGCGCGAACGCAGCTTCCCGCATCGCATTCGGCACGAGCTTCAGCATGTTTTCGGTCGTGCGGATCACGATCGGAACCTGCAGCAGCGCTAGCGCGAGCACGCCGGCCCAGCCGCTGAAGTGGCCCATCTTCGCGACGACGAGCGCGTAGACGAACAGACCGATCACGATCGACGGCGCCGACAGCAGGATGTCGTTGATGAAGCGCGTGAGGTTCGCAAGCCAGCCTTTCTGGCCGTATTCGGCGAGATAGACGCCCGCCATGATGCCGATCGGCGTGCCGACGAAGGTCGCGAGCGCGACCAGCAACAGGCTGCCGACGATCGCATTCGCAAGACCGCCGCCATCGGTGTTCGGCGGCGGCGTCGACTGCGTGAACAGCTCGACCGATAAACCACCGATCCCGAGATGCAGCGTCGTATAGAGAATCCACACGAGCCACAGCAGGCCGAACGCCATCGCCGCGAGCGACAGCGTCAGCGCGATCGCGTTAGTCATCCGACGGCGCCCTTGCAGACGCACGCGCATCGCTTCGAGCGTCGCAGGGTCCTTCAGGCCCGGCATATTCAGGGACGGTCCGCTCATTTCGCGCCCTCCCCTTTCTCGAGACGCAGCAGCATGATTTTCGAAATCGCCAGCACGATGAATGTAATCACGAACAGGATCAGGCCGAGTTCCATCAGCGCCGACGTGTGCAGGCCCGGGTCCGCTTCCGCGAACTCGTTGGCGAGCGCCGACGTGATGCTGTTGCCCGGCGAAAACAGCGAAATATTGTCGAGCAGATTGGTGTTGCCGATCACGAAGGTGACCGCCATCGTCTCACCCAGCGCGCGGCCGAGGCCGAGCATGATGCCGCCGATCACGCCGGTCTTGGTGTACGGCAGGACGATCTTCCACATCACTTCCCACGTCGTGCAGCCGATACCGTAGGCCGATTCCTTGAGCAGCACCGGCGTCACTTCGAACACGTCGCGCATGACCGCCGCGATGTACGGGATGATCATGATCGCAAGGATGACGCCCGCGCACAGGATGCCGATGCCGATCGGCGGACCCGAGAACAGCGCACCGACGATCGGAATGCCGCCGAGCACCGCGCCGAGCGGCTTCTGGAACCACACCGCGAAGATCGGTGCGAACACGAGCAGACCCCACATGCCGTATACGATCGACGGAATCGCGGCGAGCAGTTCGATCGCGATGCCGAGGGGCCGACGCAGCCATGCAGGCGACAGTTCGGTCAGAAACAGCGCGATGCCGAAGCTGACGGGCACCGCGATGATCAGAGCGATGATCGACGTCGCGAGGGTGCCGTAGATCGGCACGAGCGCGCCAAATTGTTTGCTGGGTGGATCCCACACCGCCGTCCAGAGGAACGCGAGACCGAACTCGCGAATCGACGGCATCGAGGCAATGATCAGCGACACGATGATGCCGCCGAGCAGCAGCAGCGTGACGATGGCGGAAAGGCGTGCGAGGCCGCCGAAGATCACATCGCCGGAGCGGCCAGGCGCTTTCTGCTGCGACGCGCTGCCAGGCGGAGTGGCCCGGCTCGTGCCGGACGCTAAATGAATATCGGACATGAGAGCCTGAGGGACCTGTATCCAGTTGCCGGACGACACATGTCGGGCGGGCGGTGATGCATGCGGCGCATGCCGCGTGAAAGTCACAGGCCGTCCTCATGCGAGGACGGCCGGGGTGCTACCAGGCGCGATTCAGACATACCGCGCCAGCTTACGCCTGTTACTCGGCGAGCGTCTTGCCTGCCGAATCCTTGACCTTCTGCTTCCACTGCGTGCGGATTTCCGACACGACCGATTCCGGCAGCGAAATGTAGTCCAGATCGTTCGCAGCCTGACCGCCGCTCTTGAACGCCCAGTCGAAGAACTTCAGCGTTTCCGCGCCTTGCGGTGCCTTTTCCTGCGTCGTGTGCAGCAGCACGAACGTCGCGCCGACGATCGGCCATGCGTTCTTGCCCGGCTCGTTCGTCAGGATCTGGTAGAACGACTTCGACCAGTCAGCGCCAGCAGCCGCTGCCTTGAACGTGTCGGTCTGCGGCTGAACCACGGTGCCGGCTTCGTTCTTCAGCGCGACGTAGTTCATGTGGTTCTGCTTGGCGTACGCCCATTCGACGTAGCCGATCGAACCCGGCAGACGCTGCACGAATGCCGCGACGCCGTCGTTACCCTTGCCGCCCGTGCCGGTCGGCCAGTTGACCGTCGCACCTTCACCTACCTTCGTCTTCCATTCCGGGTTGACCTTCGACAGGTAGTTCGTCCAAATGAAGCTGGTGCCCGAACCGTCGGCGCGGCGCACCACGGCGATGTCCAGATCCGGCAGCTTGACCTTCGAGTTCAGCGCGACGATTGCCGGGTCATTCCACTTCTTGATCTTGCCGAGATAGATGTCGCCGAGCACCGAACCCGACAGCACCAGTTCGCCCGGCTTCACGCCCGGCACGTTGACTGCCGGCACCACGCCGCCGACCACCGTCGGGAACTGGAACAGGCCTTCCTTCGCGAGTTCGTCGTCCTTCAGCGGAGCGTCCGAACCAGCGAAATCGACGGTCTTCGCCTCGATCTGCTTGATGCCGCCCGACGAACCGATGCCCTGGTAGTTAACCTTGCCGCCGCCGGTCTTCTGATAAGCGTCGGCCCACTTCGTGTAGATCGGTGCCGCGAACGTGCTGCCCGCGCCGGTGATGTCTGCGGCTTGCGCTGCGATTGCGAAAAGCGCGCCAGCGACGCCAGCGAACACGGTTTGCATCAATTTCATGAGACCTCCAAGGGAGTGTGAGCGTGTGGTGTGAGCGGGAAACTCGAACACCGCGAAGCTTAGGGTCTCTTTATGACAAAAACGTGACTGATCGTGAATCGGATGTGACAGTCACATTACACGGCGAAAGGTTCGGCAGCGAGCGAATGCCGCCATAGCGATGCTCGCTGCATCGCATTTTGCAAGTTAGACGAAAAAGACGGAGCGCGAACGTTTGCGCTCGGTGCGGAGGGACGTTTTTGTGCGGAGACGTCGACTTTCTGACGGCTGGGGCGCGGGGACTTGTTGGGGTGAAGCCCGGCGACGAAGTTTATGAGACGCGGGTCGCTGAACCTTCTCGTGGCGACCGTCAGGCAGCAAGCGGTCGCCACCGCCCGCCGCCTGTTCGGGAACAGATCAGGCCGTCGCTACGCGCACGGCTTCCGCAATCGCTTCGGAATGCTCGAGCGCGTCCGCGGCGTTCTGCGCCTCTACCATCACGCGCAGCACCGGCTCGGTGCCCGACGCGCGGATCAGTACGCGACCGCGGCCGTCGAGCGCGCCTTCGGCCACCTTGATCGCGCTACGAATCGTATCGCTGCCCTTCCAGTCCGCGCCGGGCTTCATGCGCACGTTGATCAGCTTCTGCGGGAACAGCGTGACACCGTCGAGCAGATCCGCGAGCGACTTGCCGCTGCGCTGCATCGCCGCCAGCACGAGCAGAGCGGACACGATGCCGTCACCGGTCGAATGGCGATCGAGCGACAGAATGTGGCCCGAACCTTCGGCGCCGAGCTGCCAGCCGTGCTCGCGAAGCTGTTCGAGCACATAGCGGTCGCCAACCGCGGCGCGCACGAACTTGACGCCGGCTTTCTGCAGCGCGACCTCCACGGCCATGTTGGTCATCAGCGTGCCGACCGCGCCTTCCACATGGCCGGCCGTCGCGATACGGTCCTTGACCAGCACGTACAGCAGCTCGTCGCCGTTGAACAGGCGGCCGGACTCGTCGACGACCTGCAAGCGGTCGGCGTCGCCATCGAGCGCGATACCGAGGTCCGCGTGGTTTGCGCGCACCGCGCGAACCAACGCATCCGGAGCGGTCGCGCCGACGCCGTCGTTGATATTGAAGCCGTTCGGCGAGACGCCGATCGGGATCACTTCCGCGCCGAGCTCATGGAACACGTGCGGCGCGACGTCGTACGCGGCGCCGTGCGCGCAATCGACGACGAGCTTCATGCCGCGCAGGTCGTACGCGGCCGGGAACGTGCTCTTGCAGAACTCGATGTAGCGGCCGGCCGCGTCGTCGAGACGGCGCGCCTTGCCCAGTTGCTCGGAAGCCGCGCATGCGAGCGGCAGCTCGAGCTGCTCCTCGATCTGCGCCTCGACGTCGTCCGGCAGCTTGTTGCCGTCGGCCGAGAAGAACTTGATACCGTTGTCGTAGTACGGGTTGTGCGACGCGCTGATCACGACGCCCGCGGCAAGCCGCAGCGCGCGCGTCAGATAGGCGATGCCGGGTGTCGGCATCGGGCCGGCCAGCATCACATCGACGCCGGCCGCCGAAAAGCCCGATTCCAGCGCGGCTTCGAGCATGTAGCCCGATACGCGCGTGTCCTTGCCGATCAGGACGGTTGGACGAGCGCCTGTCTTCGCAGCGCCCGCGAGCACCTTGCCGGCCGCGTAGCCGAGCCGCAACACGAATTCCGGCGTGATCGGGCCTTCGCCGACCTTGCCTCGAATGCCGTCCGTTCCGAAGTAACGACGTGCCATATTTGTTCTCCCTCTATCTGGCTGCGGGTTCAACCGTGCGCGCGGCTCAGCTTGGCCGCGTCGCGCAGGGTTGCCCATACTTTCAATGCATCGACTGTTTGCGCGACGTCGTGTACGCGCAGAATCGCGGCGCCCCGCTCGGCCGCGCACACCGCTGCGGCGATGCTGCCGGCCACGCGCTCCGGCGCCGGCCGCCCCGTCACCGCCCCAACCATCGATTTGCGCGACATGCCCGCAAGGATCGGATACGGCGACGCGGCGCGCGGCGCCGTGTCGCGCAGATGCGCGAGCAGCGCATAGTTATGCTCGACGACGACCTTGCCGAAGCCGAAACCCGGATCGACGCTGATACGCTCGCGCGCAATCCCCGCCTGCTGCAAAGCTGCGACACGCTCCTCGAGGAACTGGCGCACTTCGCTGACAACGTCGGCATAGTGCGGCTCGCCGCGCTGCATGGTCTGCGGCTCACCTAACATATGCATTACACAAAGGCCGCAGTCGCTGTCGCGCACCGCGTCGATCGCGCCGGGCATGCGGAAGGCCCAGACGTCGTTGATCAGGTCGGCGCCCGCGTTCAACGCGCTCCGCATCACTTCTGGCTTGTAGGTATCGACCGACAACGGCACGTTCGCGCCACGCAGTTGCTCGACGAGTGGTATCACGCGCTCCAGTTCTTCGTCGAGCGGCACGGGCGGCGCGCCAGGACGCGTCGATTCCCCGCCGATATCGATAATGTCCGCGCCCTCGAGCATCATGCGCTCGGCCTGGCGCAGCGCATCGCCGCGCATCGCGTACAAGCCGCCATCAGAGAAGGAATCGGGAGTGACGTTCAGGATGCCCATGACCAACGGGCGTTCAAACGTCAGCTTGAAGCGGCCGCACTGCAGCGGCTCTGGAAGGGGTACGGAGGAAGAATCGGCTTTCGACACGTAGCAATGCTTCACTTGAACGGATAAATGCAAAACGGGCCGGTGTGTAGCACACCGGCCCGCACTTTCTACTGGCAACCTATCAGGCCGGCGCGGTTGCGCTGCCCGGCTTGACTTCAGTGCCCGCGCTGCCGCCCGACGAGGCGTCGCTTGCCGACGGCGGCGAGCTCTTCGGCGAACGCGGCGGACGGCCAGCCATGATGTCGTTGATCTGATCGGCGTCGATCGTCTCCCACTCCATCAATGCGGCGGTCATCGCTTCGACCTTGTCGCGGTTTTCTTCCAGCAGGCGCCGCGCGAGATTGTACTGCTCGTCCAGCACACGACGGATTTCCGCATCGACCTTCTGCTGCGTCGCTTCCGAAATGGTCCGCGTGAAGCCGCGGCCGAACGGCGAAGCGTCGTTTTCGTCGTCGACATAGACCATAGGTCCGAGCGCATCCGTCATACCGAAGCGGGCAACCATTGCGCGAGCCGTCTGGGTCGCCTTGTTGAAGTCGTCCGACGCACCGGTGCTGATGAGGTTCAGGAACAGCTCTTCTGCGACGCGGCCACCGAACAGAATGGCAAGACGGTCGAGCAGATAGTCCTTCGAGTACGTTTCGTTGTCATGCTCCGGCAACTGCCACGTGACGCCAAGCGCACGGCCGCGCGGAATGATCGTGACCTTGTGCACCGGATCGGCCTTCGGCAACAGCTTCGCGATCACCGCGTGACCCGATTCGTGATACGCGGTCGCACGCTTCGATTCTTCGCGGATCACGGCCGACTTGCGCTCCGGACCCATGAAGATCTTGTCCTTCGCGTCCTCGAAGTCCGTCATTTCGACGATGCGCTTGCCGCGGCGCGCCGCGAACAGAGCTGCTTCGTTGACGAGGTTCGCAAGATCAGCGCCCGAGAAGCCCGGCGTGCCGCGGGCGATCACTGCCGCATCGACGTCGTTCGAAATCGGGACCTTGCGCAAGTGCACCTTCATGATGTGCTCGCGGCCGCGGATATCGGGCAGACCGACATACACCTGACGGTCGAAACGGCCTGGACGCAACAACGCCTTGTCGAGTACGTCCGAACGGTTCGTCGCCGCGATCACGATGACACCCGAATTCGCCTCGAAGCCGTCCATTTCGACGAGCATCTGGTTCAGCGTCTGTTCGCGCTCGTCGTTACCGCCGCCCATGCCGGCGCCGCGATGACGGCCGACCGCGTCGATTTCGTCGATGAACACGATACACGGCGCGTGCTTCTTGGCCTGCTCGAACATGTCGCGCACGCGAGCCGCGCCGACGCCGACGAACATTTCCACGAAGTCCGAACCCGAAATGCTGAAGAACGGCACCTTCGCTTCGCCGGCGATGGCGCGCGCGAGCAGCGTCTTACCGGTTCCCGGCGGGCCCACGAGCAGCACACCGCGCGGAATACGACCGCCGAGCTTCTGGAATTTCTGCGGATCGCGCAGGAAGTCGACGAGCTCCGACACTTCTTCCTTGGCTTCGTCGCAACCGGCGACGTCGGTGAAATTGATTGCGTTGTTGTTCTCGTCGATCAGCCGCGCGCGCGACTTGCCAAACGAGAAGGCCCCGCCTTTGCCGCCCCCCTGCATCTGTCGCATCATGTAGAACCAGAAACCGATGATCAGGATCGTCGGCCCGAGGTAATACAGCACGGACATCAGTGCATTGGGTTCGTCGTCAGCCTTGCCGCTCACCTGTACGCCATACTTCATCAGATCGCCGACCATCCAGATGTCGCCGGGCGACACGATCTGGTACTTCTGGCCGTCTGCTGGAGTGACCGTGAGGTTCCGCCCCTGGACGATAACGTTCTTGACTTTGCCGTTCTTCGCGTCGTCCATGAACTGCGAATAGGAAACGCCTTCCTGGACACGGGGCTTGTCGAACTGCTTGAACACCGTAAACAGCACCAGTGCGATTACCAACCACACTGCTGCTTTCGAAAACATATTGTTGTTCAAAGCACCACTCCTTCACTTAGACGGGCGCCTACATTTGCCTTGCGGCACCACGAAAGCATTCTAATCCAGTCCGCAGACCCCTGCCATAGCGTTTCACTACCATGGAAATAGGGTAGCAGGCCAGCTTGCCGTCGGTCTTCGACGCATCGGGCTCATTATTGGCAGAAATGGAACCGGCTCGCCGCATCCCTATGCGGGACGCTTCAAATGCTTACCCAAAATAAATGTTTCTGACGATTTATCCCGCGACGCCTTCGGCTTGCGCGCCGCAACCACCTTGAATTGGCGCTTGAACTTTTCGACAATCTGACTATATCCGCTGCCGTGAAAGCATTTGACTAAAAGGGCACCATCCGGCTTCAGGTGATTTTGTGCAAATTCGAGCGCGAGATCGCATAAATGCTCGATCCGCGCCGCATCCGCGATCGCCACGCCAGAGAGGTTGGGTGCCATATCCGAAATTACAAGGTCTACCTGGCGCGCGCCGACCAATTCTTCGAGTTGGATCAGCACGGAGTCTTCGCGGAAATCGCCCTGGATGAAGTGCACGTCGGCTACCGGCTCCATCGGCAGAATGTCCAAAGCGATGATCGTGCCGTCGATGCCACCTTCGCGCTCCGCGTTGCGCTGCGAGCCGCCGGCAAGCTTGTTACGCGCGTACTGGCTCCAGCTGCCCGGCGAGGAACCGAGATCGACGATCACCTGTCCCGGGCGGATCAGCTTGTCCTGCTCGTCGATTTCCTTGAGCTTGTAGGCCGCGCGGGCACGATAACCTTCCCGTTGCGCCATTTTGACGTACGGATCGTTGATGTGGTCGTGCAGCCACGCGGTATTGAACTTGTTTTTTGCCATTAAAGATTGAACTATTGCTGCGTCGAGTCGCGCTTTAGGGGATAATACGCGGTTAATTCGCGCGGCCACCGCCAGACTGGCGGCCATCCGCGATTCTGTTGTTCTGACGCGCACCCTGCTGAATCAACCCGCCCGAATCGCTCGGCGATCGGACGAAAGCGCAGGAGCCGCCATTTTAGTCGAGTCTTCCACTTTCCATGCCAGCCCTCAAAGTCTCTCCCGACCAACGCGCCGAGTTGCGCTCCCAGGCACATGCGCTCAAACCGGTCGTGCTCGTCGGGGCCGAAGGCTTGACCGACGCTGTGCTCGCCGAAATCAAGGTGCACCTCGCAGCGCATCAACTGATCAAGATCCGCGTGTTCGGTGATGAGCGCGAGGAGCGCATCGCCATCTACGAAGAAATCTGCGACACGCTGAACGCGGCACCGATTCAGCATATCGGCAAGTTGCTCGTGATCTGGAAGCCAGAATCGGCACTGCCTGCGGCAAAAGCGAAGCGCGGTGCATTGCCGAGCGCCCGTGAAGCGGCAGCTGAAGAAGCCCGGCCGGCCAAGGGCCGCGCACCGCGCATCGTCAAGGTGGTGAAGCCGACCGACTTGCCGATGCGCAAGCCGCGAGCGAAAGCGGTGTTGGTGCGCGGCAACGAACGCGTGACGCAGGGCGGCAACATCAAGCGCGCGAAGAAGCGGCAAACCAGCGCGAAGCGTTCGCATCAGTCGAAGTAAGAGAACACGCGGCCATGGTGCGGACCGGCTCCGCACCGCGCGTTGGGAGCCTTGAGCGCAAGGCCGAAACAGCGCGAATGAACTGTAGCTGGCCGCCGGAATCGCGACGATTCGTCGCAACATGAAGTTCGTCGCGGGCATCGGCATCGACCGGCGGACACAGCGCCGAGTCACACCGCCAGCCACCCACGAGCTTCAGCCCGCCACCTTCCCCCTGACTCCGCGCGCGCCCTCTTCGTCGGCCGCAGTACCGACATGCGCCGGCAGCAGCCACACGAGCGCAACACCTAGCAGGCTCTCGATCAGATAGAACAGACTCGACACGCCATGCAGGATGCCGAAGCGCGTTGCATAAACGGAATGTCCGACGTCGCCGCCCGCCTCGAGCGCGGCGACGCGCATCGCGTTCATGAACGGCTGCAACGCGAAATAGCCAACCAGCACGCATACGAGCATACCGGCGAGCAGCCAGCGCAGGCGGCGATACGCGCCACTACCGCGCCGCACGAGCAGATTGGCCAGACCGAGCAGCAAAATACCGCACACGACGCCAATCACACCCTGAATCCGAAACAGCTGCGCGGCAATGGCACCCGCCGTCATGCGGTCGAGCGACGTGAAGAGCACGGGCGCAACCGCGTAACCGATAGTCAACAGACTACCGACCCACACCACCGTCAACAGGCGGAATAAACGATGCGGCATCAGAGACACCGGCGCCATCCTCAGATGTAGCTGACCGCGATGATTTCGTATTCGCGAATGCCGCCCGGTGCCTGCACCGACGCGACGTCGCCTTCCGACTTGCCGATCAGCGCACGCGCAATCGGCGAGCTGATCGAGATCAGGCCGTGGTCGATGTCCGCTTCGTCGTCGCCGACGATCTGGTATTTGACCGACGCGCCCGACTCGAGGTCTTCGAGCTCGAGCGTCGCGCCGAACACCACGCGGCCGTCGGCTTCCACTTGCGACGGATCGATCACCTGCGCGCCCGCGAGCTTCGACTCGATTTCGGCGATGCGGCCTTCGATGAAGCCCTGCTTTTCCTTCGCAGCGTCGTATTCCGCGTTTTCCGACAGATCGCCCTGGGCGCGCGCTTCCGCGATCGAGTTGATCACAGCCGGACGCTCAACCGATTTCAAGCGCTGCAATTCATCGCGCAGCATGTCAGCTCCGCGCTTCGTCAATGGAATAGTGCTCATAAACAACTCTGGAGGCAAAAAACGGCCATAAAAAAATCACCGCGGTTAAGTGCATTCCGCGAAAGCCGCCGCCCATGGATAGACCCGGGCCGCAGCACCTGCGGAACGCCGCTTAACCGCGGCACTTACATCTTGGACAGGTATCGAAGCCTTAGTTTAGGCGAGCGTGGAGTCCTTGTAAATCATAGACTTCCAGGTTCTTCAGATAACGAAGACCCTCCACCGCCGCGCGTGCGCCCGACATCGTCGTGTAGTAGGTGACCTTGTTCGCCTGCGCGCTCATGCGGATCGAACGCGAATCGGCGATCGCCGCGCGCGTTTCGTCGACGGTCGTGAAGACGAGTGCGATCTCGCCGTTCTTGATCATGTCGACGATGTGCGGACGGCCGTCCTTCACCTTGTTGACGACCTTGACCGGCACGCCGGCAGCTTCGATCGCGGCAGCCGTGCCCTTGGTCGCGACGATCGGGTAGCCGAGCTCGTGCAGCATGCGCGCGACTTCAACTGCCTTCTGCTTGTCGGCGTCCATCACAGTCAGCAGCACCGTGCCCGACTCCGGCAGACGCGAACCCGCCGCGAGCTGCGACTTGAACAGCGCCTCGCCGAACGTCTGGCCGACACCCATCACTTCGCCGGTCGAACGCATTTCAGGTCCAAGCACCGGATCGACCGTCGGGAACTTGACGAACGGGAACACCGCTTCTTTCACGCTGAAGTACGGCGGCTCGACTTCCTTCGTCACGCCTTGCGCGGCGAGCTTCTGGCCGACCATCGCGCGCGCCGCGATCTTCGCGAGCGGCAGGCTGGTCGCCTTCGACACGTACGGAACCGTGCGCGACGCGCGCGGGTTCACTTCGAGCACGTAGATGATGTCTTCTTTCGAACCATCCGCCTGCGGTACCTGCTGGATCGCGAACTGCACGTTCATCAGGCCGACCACGTTCAGCGCCTTCGCCATCGCGGCGGTCTGGCGCTTCAGTTCGGCAACCGTCTCCTTCGACAGCGAATACGGCGGCAGCGAGCAGGCCGAGTCGCCCGAGTGCACGCCCGCCTGTTCGATGTGCTCCATCACGCCGCCGATAAACACGGCGTCGCCATCGGAAATGCAATCCACGTCGCATTCGATCGCGTCGTTCAGGAAGCGGTCGAGCAGCACCGGCGAATCGTTCGACACCTTGACGGCCTCACGCATATAGCGTTCGAGGTCGCGCGGCTCGTGGACGATTTCCATCGCGCGGCCGCCCAGCACGTACGACGGGCGCACGACGAGCGGATAGCCGATTTCGTCGGCGAGCTTCAGCGCTTCGTCTTCGGTGCGCGCGGTGCGGTTAGGCGGCTGACGCAGGCCGAGGTCTTGCAACAGCTTCTGGAAACGCTCGCGGTCTTCGGCCGCGTCGATCATGTCCGGCGACGTACCGATGATCGGCACGCCGTTGGCTTCGAGATCGAGCGCGAGCTTCAGCGGCGTCTGGCCGCCGTATTGCACGATCACGCCGACCGGCTTTTCCTTGTCGACGATTTCGAGCACCTCTTCGAGCGTCAGCGATTCGAAGTACAGACGGTCGGAGGTGTCGTAGTCGGTCGACACGGTTTCCGGGTTGCAGTTGACCATGATCGTTTCATAGCCGTCTTCGCGCATCGCGAGCGCGGCGTGCACGCAGCAGTAGTCGAACTCGATACCCTGGCCGATCCGGTTCGGGCCGCCGCCCAGCACCATGATCTTCTTGTTGTTGGTCGGGTTCGCTTCGCACTCTTCCTCGTAGGTCGAGTACATGTACGCGGTCCTGGTTGCGAACTCGGCGGCGCACGTGTCGACGCGCTTATACACCGGACGCACGTTCAGCTCGATACGGCGCGCGCGCACGTCCGCCGGCTTCGCGCCGAGCAGCTTGGCGAGACGCCGGTCCGAGAAGCCGCTCTGCTTCAGATACTTCAACTCTTCCTTCGACAGGCTCGCGAGCGTGCGGCCGGCCAGCGCCTTTTCCTTCAGCACGATCTGTTCGATCTGCGCGAGGAACCACGGGTCGATCGCGGTCTCTTCGAAGATCTCTTGCGCGCTCATGCCGACGCGGAACGCATCGCCGACATACCAGATGCGATCCGGACCGGCTTCGCCGATCTGGCGGATGATCTCGTCGCGATCGGCAGTCTTTTCGTCGAGACCGTCGACGCCGACTTCGAGCCCGCGCAGCGCTTTCTGGAACGACTCCTGGAACGTGCGGCCGATCGCCATCACTTCGCCGACCGACTTCATCTGCGTGGTCAGGCGCGGATCCGCTTCGCGGAATTTCTCGAACGCGAAACGCGGGATCTTCGTGACGACATAGTCGATCGTCGGTTCGAACGACGCCGGGGTCTGGCCGCCGGTGATTTCGTTCTTCAGTTCATCGAGCGTGTAGCCGACCGCGAGCTTCGCCGCGACCTTCGCGATCGGGAAGCCGGTTGCCTTAGACGCCAGAGCCGACGAACGCGACACACGCGGGTTCATTTCGATCACGATCATCCGGCCGTCTTTCGGATTGATCGAGAATTGCACGTTCGAGCCGCCCGTGTCGACGCCGATCTCGCGCAGCACCGCCAGCGACGCGTTACGCAGGATCTGGTATTCCTTGTCGGTGAGCGTCTGCGCCGGCGCGACCGTGATCGAATCGCCGGTGTGGATGCCCATCGGGTCGAGGTTTTCAATCGAGCAGACGATGATGCAGTTATCCGCCTTGTCGCGAACCACTTCCATCTCGTACTCTTTCCAGCCGAGCAGCGACTCTTCGATCAGCAGCTCGCGCGTCGGCGACAGGTCGAGACCGCGCTTGCAGATCTCTTCGAATTCGTCGCGGTTGTACGCGATGCCGCCGCCCGAACCGCCCAGCGTGAACGACGGACGGATCACGACCGGGTAGCCGCCGCTGCCGGTTTCCGCGGCGATCTTCGCCTGCACCGCGAGTGCTTCTTCCATCGAATGCGCGGTGCCCGACTTGGCCGAACCGAGGCCGATCTTGGTCATCGCGTCCTTGAACTTCTGGCGGTCTTCCGCCTTGTCGATCGCTTCGGGCGACGCGCCGATCAGTTCGACGTTGTACTTCGCCAGCACGCCGTGCGCGTGCAGATCGAGCGCGCAGTTCAGCGCGGTCTGGCCGCCCATCGTCGGCAGGATCGCGTCCGGGCGCTCCTTCGCGATGATGCGCTCGACCACTTCCCACGTGATCGGCTCGATGTAGGTCACGTCGGCCGTGTTCGGGTCGGTCATGATCGTCGCCGGATTGCTGTTGACGAGAATGACCTTGTAGCCTTCCTCACGCAGCGCCTTGCATGCCTGCGCGCCCGAGTAATCGAACTCGCACGCCTGGCCGATGATGATCGGACCCGCGCCGATGATGAGGATGCTCTTGATGTCTGTCCGCTTGGGCATAACGCTCTCGCTAATGTATTCCTGAATTCTTTCCGTCGGCGCGCGCCGTTTTCACGTTGCGCGCGCTGTTTGCGGCGCGCCCGCCGCATCGTGCCGCGGGCCGCCGCGGCCGCCGCGAGCCGCTTTCGTTTCCGTCTCGGGCTGGCTCGTGGGGCCGATCTTTACGTCTTCAAGCCGCCGCGCTGTTGCCGCTCTTCTGCGCGTCCATCAACGCGGTGAAGCGGTCGAACAGGTACGCGATGTCGTGCGGACCAGGCGACGCTTCCGGGTGGCCCTGGAAGCAGAACGCCGGCTTGTCGGTCAGCGCGAAGCCTTGCAGCGTGCCGTCGAACAACGACACGTGGGTCACGCGAGCGTTCGCGGGGAGCGTGTCGGCGTCGACCGCGAAGCCGTGGTTCTGCGACGTGATCACCACGCGGCCGTCTTCGAGATCCTTGACCGGGTGATTCGCGCCATGGTGGCCGGTCTTCATCTTCATCGTCTTAGCGCCGACCGCGAGGCCCATGATCTGGTGGCCAAGGCAAATGCCGAAGGTCGGAATGCCGCGCTCGATGAACTCCTTGGTCGCCGCGATCGCGTAGTCGCACGGCTCCGGGTCGCCGGGGCCGTTCGACAGGAACACGCCGTCCGGGTTCAGCGCGAGCGCGTCGGCGGCGCTCGCCTGCGCCGGCAGCACGGTGACGTGGCAGCCGCGCTCGGCCAGCATGCGCAGGATGTTCTGCTTGACGCCGTAGTCGAATGCGACCACGCGGTACTTCGGCGCCTTCTGCTCGCCGTAGCCCGTGCCCAGACGCCACTCGGTTTTGGTCCACTCGTAGGTTTGCTCGGTCGACACGACCTTCGCGAGGTCCATGCCGGCGAGGCCCGGGAACGAGCGCGCGAGTTCGATGGCCTTGGATTCGTCGTCGGAACCAGCGAGGATCGCGCCGTTTTGCGCGCCCTTGTCGCGCAGCAGGCGGGTCAGCTTGCGGGTGTCGATGCCGGCGATGGCGACCACGCCTTCGTCCTGCAGATATTGCGGGAGCGTACGCTCCATGCGGAAGTTCGACGCGAGAACCGGCAGATCACGGATGATCAGGCCGGCGGCATGGACTTTCGTCGCTTCGACGTCTTCGGCGTTCACGCCGACGTTGCCGATATGCGGGTACGTGAGGGTCACGATCTGGCGCGCGTAGCTCGGGTCAGTCAGGATTTCCTGATAGCCGGTGATGGCGGTGTTGAACACGACTTCACCGATGGTATGCCCGGGGGCCCCGATCGAATAACCACGAAAGACCGTGCCGTCGGCGAGCGCGAGAAGAGCGGGAGAAAATGACGGCAACACGGGAGACTCCTTGGGGGAACACCCTGTTGCCACCTGTCTATCCGATTTCGAGCCGCAGCGGAACACATTCTGGATGCGCGCGCAGACTCGCTCGCGAGCTGCCGGTAACGATGCAAGGGGCGCGATGAGTCCATTGTGTGGACGACTTCGGCTGGGTGCGGGGCCCTTCTTGCTACGCCAATGGCGCGCGGCGGATGAACGGTATGGGGGAGGTAGGCGCTAGGGTGCGGGTTGATAAGCTCAAACCTTGAAATTATAGCCTGAAACCGCCCTTCCTTCCAAATCCGAGATGGGGCGCGGACCTGCAACGGCGTGCCGCACGGCCGTTCAGGCCTCCTGCTCCGCGCGCATGTCGCCCGACAGGGCAAGCTGCCGCCCCGGCAATACGTACCAGATCGCGCTCAGCACCTGCAGCGCGACAAGGATTTTCCACGCGCTCAGATGCGCGACCGCCGGATAGTGCCCGCCGCTCGCCGGCCAGTGCGACAGCACCGCGCCAACGCCGATCTGAAAACCGAAGATCAGCAGAAAAATGATCAGAGTCAGCGTCGTGTTGACCCGGCCGATCATCTGCGGCGGGAAATGTCGCGCCATCACTGCGTAGCTCAGAATGCCGGTGCCACCGAAGATTCCGTACGCGGCCCACAACAGGCTCGCCGGCAATGGCGCGCTCAACATAATCAGCATCTGCGTCAGCACGTATAAGGCCATGCCGATGCCGCAGAACGCGTACAACGAGAGGCCGCGCCGTTCGAGACTACGCGCCGCCGCGCCGAAACCGACGCACCCCGCCATCATCGCGAAGCCGAGAATCGACACGAGCGCCGCCGCCTCGCGCGGCTCGAAGCCTTGTACATCGCGCAGCCATGCTCCGACCCACAACGACTGCATCGCGTAGAAAACACCCTGCGTAACGACCGAGAATGACGCGATTTTCCAGAATGCCGCGCTGCGCAGGATATGCAACGTGCCCTTGAACTGCGCGACGAGGCTCGTCTGGCGATGCGCGTCGCGCCCGTCCGGCGCGAGCGTCCATTGCGCGAGCGCGACCACCACTGTCAGCACACCGAGCCCGACACAGACCGAGCGCCAACTGGAAAAGCCGAGCACCCACGTGAGCGGCGAACCGACCATCACGCCGCCGAACCCGCCGATCGCCATCACGAGTCCGTTCATCAATGGCAAACGCGATACCGGAAAATGCTGCGCGAGCGCCTTGAACGCGGCGCCCAGACACACGGACACGCCGACGCCGATCAGCAGCCGCCCGACCATCATCATGCCGAGACTATGCGCGGCACCGAACACCCAGATGCCGAGCGCGGCGAAGAGCAGCGTGACGGCCGTCACGCGACGGGCGCCGAAGTGGTCGAGCAGCACGCCAGCGGGAATCTGCGCGCCCGCGAAGCCGAGGAAATACAGACTCGTCAGCACACCCAGATCGGCGGCTGACAGACCGAGATCGCGCGTGATGAACGGCGCGAAACCGAGATTGACGCCGCGAAACACGTAAGAGACGAAGTAGCCGGCGGAAAAAAGCAGAAAGACGCGCAGTTGGGTCGACGACATAAATCAGGAAGAAAACCTGGAAATGGACCTCGAAAACCTGGCCCGAGGTTCGGACGGATCAGGACAAAACGGCGTCCCGCGGCCAACGCGGCCGAAGCACGAACAATAAATTAAATACGGCAAATCCGCAGGAATCGTCTTCCAATGAAAAACGCCGTCACCCTGAGGTGACGGCGTTGGATGAACACGGTGCGTGATCGGAGCGCAATCCATGCGCTGCCCCCGCAACGCATGTGGTCACTACCGTGAGAGCCGCTATTGGTCTATTTACCCTTCTTCTTCGCGTTGGCCACGGTCTTCGGGCGGCTCTCAGCCGCGGCCTTCGACGCCTTGCCGGGCACCGGGGCCGACACCTTCTCGACCTTGCCCTTGCTGGCGGGCGCCGCCGGTTTGTCAGCCTTGCCGCCCGGCTGGGAGACCTTGACGATGGCAGAGTGGCCGCGCCCTTTCTTCTTATCGTAGCGCGAATCGCCGCGGGCGTCTGCGGCATGGACGCCAATCTTCTGCACACTGCCGCCTTGCACATCGGCGGCGATCTTTTCGGGACCCGGCTCGCTCGGTACCGGCTTGCCGACCGGCACGTGCAGCACGACCACCTGGCCGCGCGAAACCTGATCGCGACGGGTCTTGTTCCAAGCCTTCAACTGAGCGACCGACACGCCGTAGCGCAAAGCGATGGCGGCCATCGACTGATTGCGGCGCACACGGATCAGCATCTTGCGCGTGTCAGGTACGTCGGGCTCCATCGCGAGCACCGCGCTTTCGGCGATGTCGGCGCTGATGTCCTCATCGTCGTCCGAGCCGCGCGGCACGACGATCGTCGAGCCCGGCTTCAGGCGCATGCCGACCGGAATCTTGTTCACTTCCATCAGCGTATCTGCGTCGACGCCGATCTTCTGTGCGATCGCCGCGGGTGTCGCCCGTGCGTCGACGGTGTAGGTCGTCCAGGACGACAGCGAGCCCGAGTACGTTTTCAGATTGCGCTCGAACGCGGACGCGTTGTCGAAAGGCAACAGAATCTGCGGCTGCGTCGCGCCGAGAATCACCGGCTTCTTGAACGACGGGTTCAGCGAGCGGAACTCGTCGGTCGACATGTTGGCAAGCCGTGCGGCGACGTCGACGTCGATATCGTGCGAGGTCGTGACCGTCACGAAGTACGGGTGGTTTGGAATCGGCGGCAGCGTGAGCCCGTACATCTGCGGGTTCATCACGAGGTTCTTCACCGCCTGCAGCTTCGGCACGTAATTGCGCGTTTCGTTCGGCATGCGCAAGCTCAGGTAGTCGGTCGGCAGACCAGCCGCCTCGTTGCGCGCGATCGCGCGCTGCACGTTGCCCTCACCCCAGTTGTACGCGGCGAGCGCGAGTTGCCAGTCGCCGAACATATCGTGCAGCTTCGACAGATAGTCGAGCGCGGCACTGGTCGACGCGAGCACGTCGCGGCGCTCGTCCTGCCACATGTTCTGCTTCAGGTTATAGGTACGACCCGTGCCCGGCATGAACTGCCACATGCCTGCCGCCTTGGCGACCGACAAAGCCTGCGGACTATACGCGGACTCGATGAACGGCAGCAGTGCGAGCTCGGTCGGCATATGGCGCGACTCGAGCTCCTCGACGATGTGATACAGATATTTCTGCGAGCGCTCGGTCATGCGCTGCACGTAATCGGGACGTTGCACATACCAGTTGAGCTGCATGTCGACGAGGTCGCTCTGCAGGTCTGGCATCTGGAAGCCACGGCGAATGCGGCCCCAAAGATCGGCGTCCTGGCTCGTCAACTGATTGACGGAGCTCTGGTCGACATTGATGGTTTCTTTAGCGGTGGCGTTCTTGCGAAGTGCGTCGGCTACGGCTTGCTGGCTGGCGGGGTTATTGGCGGTATTCGTCGTCGGTCCCTGACTCGCGCACGCGGCGAGTGTCAGGACCAATAACGCGCTTAAGATAAATCGCATGAACGTCTCGGTTTCCACAAGGGCTGGAATTTGCAGCCGATAGTACGAAACGTCAACGTTTCCGTCAATTGGAAAATCAAGAAAAAAATCAACCAAATCTGGGGCTTGGCGAATTTTTCCGATTCATCGCGTGAAGAACTGCCGAATGCGCTCCGGATCAACGGAAGCGGTTCTTCCATTCGCGCATCAATGTGAAGGCCTTCAGCCTGTCAGAGACCGTTTCGTGCAATTGTGCTTCGAGATTCGACTGGATCGCCGGCACGTCTGCGCGCAGGAACGGATTGACCGCGCGCTCGTGCGCGATCGTGGTCGGCAGCGTCGGCTGGTGGCGGGCGCGGAGTTCGATCGCCTTGTCGCGCCACGCCTGCAGTTCCGCGTTGTGCGGCTCGCAAGCGAGCGCGAAGCGGATGTTCGGCAGCGTATATTCGTGCGCGCAATGCACTTCGGTTGCGCCGGGCAGCGCGGCGAGCGCATCGAGCGAATTCAGCATCTGCTGCGGCGTGCCTTCGAAAAGGCGCCCGCAACCGCACGCGAACAGTGTGTCGCCGCAAAACACGTGCGGCGTGCCGCGCGTATCGGCCGCCTGGAAATAGGCAATGTGTCCGCTGGTGTGACCGGGCACGTCGAGCACGCTGAATTCGAGTGCGGGTGCCGCGATCGTCACCTGATCACCGCTTTTGAGACGATGCGTAAGATGCGCAATCGCCTCGCCGGCGGGGCCATAGACCGGCACGTCCTGGCCGTTCAGCAGATCGGCCACCCCGCCGACGTGGTCTTGATGATGGTGCGTGAGTAAAATAGCGCTCAGCCGCCAGCCTCGTTGGGCCAGACAGGCGCGCACTGGGGCGGCTTCGCCCGGATCGACGACGACCGCATGATGTCCGTCGGCAATGACCCAGATGTAATTGTCATCAAACGCCGGGACCGGCACGTACTCGAGCGCATTCATAGGCGACGCATTTTTAATATGACTGACCGAGCGATTATAGACTGGCCCGCCTGGACCGATTCGCCGCCAGGCCGCTACGTGCTCGACTGGGAGCAAACCCAGCTCGATCGCGTGGTGTCGGACGTGTTCGGCTATCATGCGCTGCAACTCGGCCTGCCGCAGCTCGACGCGCTGCGCGAAAACCGCATGCCGTGCCGCGGCCTCGTGCTCGACGCGGCGAGCGGCGCGGGCAACCCTGGCGGCGACAATCCAGCCAACGCGGCGCCCGGCGCGCCGGGTCCGCACGCGCCGGCCGGGCGCAGCGCGGTATGGTGCGACCTGCTCGATCTGCCGTTCGAAGCGCAAAGCGTCGACCTCCTAGTGATGCCGCACACGCTCGAATTCACCAGTGACCCGCATCGGCTGCTGCGCGAAGCCGAACGCGTGCTGGTGCCCGAAGGCCAACTGATCATCCTTGGCTTCAACTCGTTGTCGCTGTGGGGCGTACGGCAATCGATCGGCAAGATGACGGGCCGCCCGTTCGTGCCTTCGGCCGTCGACCTGATCGCGTTCACGCGCCTGAAGGACTGGATCAAGCTGCTCGGCTTCGATCTTGAACGCGGGCGCTTCGGCTGCTATCGTCCGCCGCTCGCGAGCGATCAATGGCTCGCGCGCTACGGCTTCATGGAGGCCGCCGGCGACCGCTGGTGGCCGATTTTCGGCGCCACCTACATGATCAAGGCGATCAAGCGCGTGCGCGGCATGCGTCTCGTCGGGCCGCTCAAAGTGAAAAAGCCCGTGCTCGCGGCAGGCCTCGCGCCCGCCGCCACCCCGAACACACGTAACCACACCGAATGACTCCGGACCACATCGACATCTATACCGACGGCGCCTGCAAGGGCAATCCCGGCCCTGGCGGCTGGGGCGCGTTGCTGCGCTTCGGCAACCAGGAAAAAGAACTGTTCGGCGGCGAGGCCAACACGACCAACAATCGCATGGAGCTGATGGGCGTGATTTCCGCGCTCGAGGCGTTGAAGCGCCCATGCAAGGCGATCGTGCACACCGATTCGCAATACGTGCAGAAAGGCATCAGCGAGTGGATTCACGGCTGGAAGAAGAAAGGCTGGGTCACCGCGGCGAAGCAGCCGGTCAAGAACGCCGATCTATGGAAGCGGCTCGATGCGCTCGTCGCACGGCACGAAGTCGAATGGCGTTGGGTGCGCGGTCACAACGGCCACCCGGAAAACGAGCGCGCCGATCAGTTGGCCAATCGCGGCGTGGCATCGCTCGCCGAGATGTAACGAGCGTGCGCGCATCGGCCAACGACGCGCGCCGCCCTCTTCGCCTTTTTTCTGCACTTTTTTCGAAGCAGGCTAATCCGACATGCGTCAACTGATCCTCGACACCGAAACTACCGGCCTGAACGCCCGCGGCGGCGACCGGATTCTCGAACTCGGTTGCGTCGAGCTGGTGAACCGCCGGCTGACCGGCAACAACCTGCACTTCTATATCAACCCAGAGCGCGACAGCGATCCGGGCGCGCTCGCGGTGCACGGCCTCACGACGGAATTTCTGAGCGACAAGCCGAAGTTCGCGGAGATCATCGACGAATTCCGCGACTTCATCCAGGGTGCGGACCTGATCATTCACAACGCGCCATTCGACATCGGCTTTCTCGACGCCGAGTTCGCGCTGCTCGGTCTGCCGCCGGTGAGCACGCACTGCGGCGAGATCATCGACACGCTCGCGCAAGCCAAGCAGATGTTCCCCGGCAAGCGTAATTCGCTCGATGCGCTGTGCGACCGCTTCGGCATCAGCAATGCGCACCGTACGCTGCACGGCGCGCTGCTCGACTCGGAATTGCTCGCCGAGGTCTATCTGGCGATGACGCGTGGCCAGGAAAGCCTCGTCATCGATATACTCGGCGAAGCACAGGCCGGCGGCGATATACATGCGCCGCGTGTCGCGTTCGACTCGCTGGAATTGATCGTGATCGCCGCGAGCGACGACGAAGCCGCCGCGCACGAAGCCGTACTCGACGATCTCGACAAGGCGAGCAAAGGCGCGAGCGTATGGCGTCTCGAACCCGCGCCAGCAGCTGATGAGCAAACTGCTTAAAAAAGACTAGACGAACCCCAAATTCCCTGACATAATCTCAATCTCTTCGGGTGGTTAGCTCAGCGGTAGAGCACTGCCTTCACACGGCAGGGGTCACTGGTTCGATCCCAGTACTACCCACCAGATTCTTGGTGTGTCGATCACCGAAGAAAAAAGGGCTTACGCAGCAATGCGTAAGCCCTTTTTCTATTTGCCGGCAAAAACAACGCTTGCGCAGCACGCGATTCCACTGGCTGTAGAACCACGTCGTTCCGTAGGTTGGCGAGCGCCCCGCACTGTTGCTATATTCGACAGACGGGCACTCGCCCGGTCCGGCTCTGTCCGGTTTCTCCATCTTGAACCATCTCAGGGAGGCGCCACATGTTCGCAGTGCATCGCGCGCTCCCTCATATGGTCCCACGACCGTCAGCCCGTCCGCCGCGACCTTGAATGCCGCAGCGTCGTAGCTGATGCGCCGCCGTCCCGACAGGCGCGCTGCGTTCACTCAAGACAGTCCGTTGTTCCGCTGCCGTTGTTTGCCGCCGTATTTTTTCGCGCGTTCCCGCGCGCATTCCGGCATCCGCTGGCTGTCTACCTTTTTTCGCTTCTGACTGGAACCTCGGCGCACTCGTACGGCGCCGGGTCGAAAGCAAATGGCCAACAAAAAACTCGACTTTCGCGGACAAGCCTTCAAGGATGTCCTCGGCTTCACCTTCCGTCACTGGGCACAACAGCCGTGGCGCATCGTCGTGATTGCGGCGCTCGCGCTGCTCACGGCGAGCGCGGACATCCTGACGCCGGTTTTCGCCGGACGTCTCGTCGACGCAATCGCGGCCGGGCCGGCGTCGTCGGCGCCCGTCTGGCATCACGCGCTCGTGGCCTTCGGCGTGCTCGCCGCGCTCGGGCTCACCGCGACGCTGCTGCGCCAGGGCGTGTACTTCAACATCATCCGCTTCACGCTGAAGATGATGAGCGAGATCGCGGCACGCGCGTTTCATCGCGTGCAGCGCTTTTCGACCGACTGGCACGCGAACAGCTTCGCCGGCTCGACCGTGCGCAAGATCACGCGCGGCATGTGGGCGCTCGACCTGCTTAACGACACGCTTCTGATCGCGCTGCTGCCGTCGCTGGTGATGCTGGTCGGCGCGACCCTGCTGCTCGGCTCGCGCTGGCCGATGATGGGCGTCGTCGTCGGCATCGGCTCGCTGCTGTACATCGGCGTGACCGTGACGGTGTCGCTCGGTTTCGTCGCGCCGTCCGCACGTCTCGCGAACGCGTGGGACACGCGCATGGGCGGCGCGCTCGCCGATGCGGTCAGCTGCAACGGCGTCGTCAAGGCTTTCGGCGCGGAAGCGCGCGAGGAAGCGCGCCTCGGATACGTGATCGGCAAATGGCGGCAGCGCACGCGCCGCACGTGGGTGCGCGGCACGCTCAACGGCGGCCTCCAGGGCGGCATGCTGGCCGCGATCCAGGCCGCGATTCTCGGCGTGGCGCTGCTGCTGTGGGCACGCGGTGAGGCGAGCGTCGGCGACATCACGTTCGCGTTGACGATGTTCTTCATGCTGCAAGGCTATCTGCGCGACATCGGCATGCACATCCGCAACCTGCAGCGCTCGGTCAACGACATGGAGGAACTGGTGTCGCTCGAAAGCCAGCCGCTCGGCATCGAAGATCGTCCCGGCGCCGGCCCGATCGCGATCCGCAACGGCGAAATCCGCTTCGAGCATGTGTCGTTCCACTATGGCGCGCACAGCCGGCCGCTCTACGACGACTTCTCCATCCGCATCGCGCCGGGCGAGCGCGTCGGGCTGGTCGGTCATTCGGGCTCGGGCAAGACGACCTTCATCAAGCTGATCCAGCGCCTTCACGACATTTCGGGCGGCCGGATCACGATCGACGGCCAGGACATCGCGCAGGTCCAGCAGACGTCGCTGCGCAGCCAGATCGCGATCGTCCAGCAGGAGCCGGTGCTGTTTCACCGCTCGCTTGCCGAGAACATCGCGTATGGACGGCCCGGGGCGAGCCGCGCCGACATCGAGCGCGCCGCGCGGCTCGCCAGCGCGCATGACTTCATCGCTGCGCTGCCGAACGGCTACGACACGCTGGTCGGCGAGCGCGGCATCAAGCTATCGGGCGGCGAGCGTCAACGCGTCGCGATCGCGCGGGCGTTTCTCGCCGACGCGCCGATCCTGATTCTCGACGAAGCCACCTCGAGCCTCGACAGCGAAAGCGAAGTGCTGATCCAGCGCGCGATGGAGCGGCTGATGCAGGGGCGTACCACGCTGGTAGTCGCGCATCGGCTATCGACGGTGCGCGCGCTCGACCGGCTGCTCGTGCTGGACGAAGGCAAGGTGATCGAGGAAGGCAGCCACGACGCGCTGATCAAGCGCGACAACGGCTTGTACCGTCGCTTGTTCGAGCGTCAGGCGCTGGAGTTGATCAAGGGGCTCGGCGAGCCGGAACTCATGCGCGAGTCGGCAGCGGTCAAAGCCGACCGGGTCGACGATTCTGGCTTGCTGGTTGGCTAGCGTGACGCAGGCGTGCTCGAGGCGCCACGCTTGGCGCGCACCACCAGCCCGTCGCAATGGAAAGAAGGCCCGCCGCGCTACACCGCGCCGGCGGGCAGTCCGATGCCGCGCGCCATTCCGGTCGCCGCAAACACCATCAAAACCAGCAGCACGGTCTGGATCACGCTGAAATGCGCGTAGGAACGCGCCTTCTTCAGATTCGGCGCCGCGCCGCTGCGGATCGACGCGCGCCAGCGCATCAGGCCGAGCATCGTGGGCACTTCGAGGATCAGGATCAGCACCAGCAACGTCATCTTCACGTGAAAGAGCGGCTCGTGCAGGTAGTAGTCGGCGCCCTTCTCATAGCCGCCGAACACGCGCATCAGGCCGGTCACGATCAGCACCAGCGCGGCGATGCCCCAGCGTGAATCGGCGCGAAACACCGAACGCAGCGCGGCAGGCACCGATGCGCGACGCAGCGACCACGTGCGCCTGAGAATCGACGCGAGCGCAAAGCCATAAGCAAGCAGATGAAGGGCGGCAAGCAACCAGCGAACCAGCATAGCGACTCCTGCGAAAGACGCGATACGATCGATGAGTGTCCCACTCGCCCGCCAGCAGGCCGGGCGCCTTGATTGCATTATCGACGAAGCTTCGCTTCGGGATGCGTGCAATGGCCACGCGATGTGACCGATAGCACAAAACGTGCAGCGTCAGACTTGGCGCAGCGTCGAGTCGAGCGCGCGGGCGGCGACGCGATCGCCTTCGGTCGTCAGCGCGGCGCGGAAAACGGTCTGCCGGTTATGCCCAGCGGCGGCCGGCGAATCCCACAGCAACTCGACCTTCGGACGAACGCCGAACGTGCTGCGCGCCAGCGAGGGCGCCGCGACCGCCGGCATCGGCGCCGCCGACGCACCGGCCTCGCCCGCCGCGCCGAACGCAACTGCGGGCGCGGGCGCCGGCGTCGCGCGCGCATCGGAACCGCTCGCCCAGCGCACCGACAATTCGCGCGCATCGTATTGCCCCACCTTGCGCCGCTCGGCCCACACGACGACAGTGCGCGTCACCGGATCGAGCGACACCGCGTAGCGGCCGATCGCAAAACGCCGCGCCGCCACATTGGTGCGCCACAACGGCAGCGGCCGGCAGATCCACAAGACGATCGCATACAGCACCGGCGCAGCGACGAGCCAACCGTTGGTGGCCGCCACCGCCTGCATCGCGCGACGCCAGCCCGCGCTCGCGACGAACGCGCCGACCGACCACAGCGCAAACAGAAAGCCGAGGAACGCAAACAGGCGCAGCGCCTGACGCAGCCATTGCGGCAACGGATGGAACGGACGCTCGGCGACGGCGCGCGCGCCCGGCAGGAAGATCAGCAGGAACAGAAAGACGAGATTGATACATGCCCACGGTGAAGACGCCATCGCGGTCAGCGCGGTGGTCAGTCTCATCTCGGACATCGAGAAAAGCCAGCGGGCGGCGAGCACGAGACCGATGGCGCGCAACGTAAAAATCGTTCCGGCGCCGGGCGCGGCGTTCGCGCGCGTCTCTTTCGTTCTCGCCAAGGCATCCTCCTGTCGTCGGCGGCACCGCAGCCCAATTTGCGGCACGGCAATTATAGGGATATTACCGAGCCTGGCTCGTTCGCGCCGCGCGGAAACCGGTATTTTCATCGGTGCACCGACGAAAAACGCGGCGCGCATGCAACAACGCCCCGCCGGCAACATGCCGGCGAGGCGTTCAGAGCAGCGAGGGAAGCGTGGTTCCTGCCGCCAGCGTCTTATCCGTCGCGAAACAACCGCGGCGAATCAAGCGCCAATCAGCCCGCGTTGACTTCGCGCAGCACCGTGCGATGCTTGCTGCGCAGCAGGTCTTCGTAGACTGCGACGTAGTTCTTCGCCATCACCTTCGACGTGAAACGTGCTTCGAAGGCCTTGCGCACGCCAGCGCGAGGCAGCGTGTGCAGACGCTTGAGCGCAGCGACCGCGCTGATTTCGTCTTCAACGACGAAACCCGACACGCCATTTTCGATCACTTCCGGCACCGAACCGCGGTTGAACGCGATCACCGGCGTACCGCAAGCCATCGCCTCGATCATCACCAGGCCGAACGGCTCCGGCCAGTCGATCGGGAACACCAGCGCATGCGCGTTGCCGAGGAACTCACGCTTTTCGGCTTCGCCGATTTCGCCGATGTACTCGACATGCGGGAGCGCCATCAGCGGCTTGATCACTTCTTCGTAATAGGCACGGTCGGCCTTGTCGATCTTGGCGGCGACCTTGAGCTTCATGCCTGCCTGGCCGGCGATGCGGATCGCGCGGTCAAGACCCTTCTCCGGCGAAACACGGCCGAGGAATGCGAGGTAGCCCGGTTCGACGTCGGGAATCGGCGTGAGCACGTTTTCCGGCAGGCCGTGGTAGACGGTTTGCAGCCAGTTCGCCTGTTGCAGCGGGATGCGCTGGTTGTCGGAAATCGACACGACCGGCACGTCTTTGAACGTATTGAAGATGGGCTGCAGTTCCGGCAGATCGAGACGGCCGTGCATCGTGGTCAGGAACGGCACCGGCTGACGCGCGAATAGCGAGAACGGGTAGTAGTCGATGTGGAAGTGCAGCACGTCGAATTCGTCCGCGCGGCGGCGCACTTCTTCGAGCAGCAGCATATGCGGCGCCATCACGTCGCGGATCGTCGGGTCGAGGCGCAGCGCCTGCGGCCAGAAAGCTTCGAGCTTCGCCGAGGTTTGCGAATCACCGCTTGCAAACAGCGTGACGTCGTGGCCCTGCTCGACCAACGCTTCGGTCAGATTGGACACCACGCGTTCCGTACCACCGTACAGCTTGGGAGGAACCGCCTCGTGCAGCGGAGCGATTTGAGCGATTCGCATATTGACGAACTCCTAGTAAAAAATCAGGCAAAAGTACTGCGATTGGAAAAAGCGACTCGCTTGCTCGCCAGGGCAGTCTGGCCGGAGATACCGGCGCGGGCCTGATTCTTTTGAGAAATCCAGCGATGGATCGCTTGGGTCACGAGCCCAGACAAGGGATCAGCGTCTGCGCATGTGCGAGTAAACGCGCATGGGGCACCTACGTTGACAAACTGTCAGAAAATTTGCCGGGGCTAACGAGCACGCATTATCGATGCCCGAGTTGTCGCCGCACCACAACATTTCAAAGTCTTTACGTTGTTACAAACGCGAAACACTTTGCAAACCCTTGTTTTCAAAGACAGTTCTACAGTATCGACGAGGTTAGGCGAGGCACGGCGTACTGAGTCGGTGAGCTCTCACGCATCCAACGTTGCGGGTAGGCATTGCAAAATTGCTACGGCCCGGTTGAATGCAAACTGTAATTATATCTCGAAATTTTCCGCGATCTGCCCGAATGGTCCGTCGGCTGGTGTGTCGAGACGACGCAGATCGCGGAGGTCCATCGCGAAATCAATCGCGTCAAAGCCCGGATACACAGGGCGCAATCGTCTTTGCATGTTTACAATGCGAAGCATCGGCTTCACGGAGCCATGCTTGTCCGTGTGGTCCGCGCATTGCATGCACAACCCGCAACACATCGATCTCAGCTCAATTGGAACACTTGACTATCGCCCAGCGAAACGCCGAGAACGCAAAGCTCGCGAGCTATGCGCACCGGCCGCTTGCGTTTCTCTTCCGCTTTATCCGCCGCCATCCGGTCGCGCACGCGATCGTGCTGTGCAGCGTGTTTGCGGCCGTGGGCTGTGCACTCGCTTCGCAATACGCGATCAAACATCTGATCGACGTGCTCGGCGGTGGCCGCCATCATCCGGGGCCGTTGTGGGGCGCGTTCGCGATCCTCGTCGGCCTGATCGCCGCCGATAACCTGTTATGGCGGGTCGGCGGCTGGTTCGCCGCGCACACGTTCGTCGCCGTGACCGGCGATTTGCGGCGCGACCTGTTCCAGTACCTGAGCGGCCATTCGCCGACCTACTACGCCGAAAAGCAGCCCGGCATGCTGGCAAGCCGGATCACCGCGACCTCGAACGCCGTCTACACCGCCGAGAACACCACCGCGTGGAACGTGTTGCCGCCGTGTATCGCCGTGCTCGGCGCGATCGTGATGATCGTCTCGGTGAACCCGCTGATGGCCGCCGGCCTGATGCTGTGTTCGGCGATCCTGGCGATCGTGCTCTACAAGCTCGCGGGCCGCGGCTCCGCGCGTCACCATAATTTCGCGACCAAGGCGGCATCGGTCGACGGCGAGCTCGTCGACGTGATCAGCAACATGGGCCTCGTGCGCGCGTTCGGCATGACATTCCGCGAACAGCACCGTTTTGCGTCGACGGTCAAGTCGGAAATGGACGCGCGCCAGCAAAGCCTGCTGTACCTGGAAAAGCTGCGTCTGCTGCACGCCGTGATCACCGCACTGCTGTCGGCCGGCCTGCTCGGCTGGGCGCTGTGGTTGTGGGACCAGGGCCGCGCGACCTCGGGCGACATCGTGCTCGTCAGCTCGCTCGGTTTCACGATCCTGCACGGCACGCGCGATCTCGCGGTTGCGCTCGTCGACGTCACCCAGCACGTCGCGCGACTCGCGGAGGCGGTACGCACGCTGCTCGAACCACACGGCATGCCCGATCGGGACGACGCGACCGAACTCGTGCCGCAGGGCGGCCGCGTCACGTTTGACGCTGTCACGTTCGCCTATCCGCGCCGCCGGCCGATCCTCGATCACTTCGACCTCAATATCGAGCCGGGCCAGCGCGTCGGCCTGATCGGCAAGTCGGGCGCCGGCAAATCGACGGTGCTCGCGCTGCTGCAGCGCTTTTACGACACCCAGGGCGGCGCGATCAAGATCGACGGCCAGGACATCGCGTCGATCACGCAGGACAGCCTGCGTCACGCGATCGCGCTGGTGCCCCAGGACATTTCACTGTTCCATCGCACGGTGTACGAGAACATCGCGTACGGCCGCCCGGAAGCGAGCCGCGAGGAAGTGCTCGCCGCGGCGCGGGAGGCGCGTTGCGCGGACTTTATCGAAGCGATGCCGGAAGGCTACGACACGATCGTCGGCGACCGCGGCGTGAAGCTGTCGGGCGGCCAGCGCCAGCGCATCGCGATCGCGCGCGCGATTCTGAAAAACGCGCCGATCCTGCTGCTCGACGAAGCCACGTCCGCGCTCGACAGCGCGTCCGAGGAAGCGATCCAGAAGGCGCTCGACCGCCTGATGGTCGGCCGTACCGTGATCGCGATCGCGCACCGTCTGTCGACGCTGAACAACTTCGACCGGATCATCGTGATGAGCGCCGGCAAGGTCATCGACGACGGCTCGCCGGAAGAACTGCGTCAGCGTCCGGGCCTCTATCGCGACCTGCTCGCAAAGCAGTATGGCAAAGGCCAGACGCTGCATATCGGCGGCAAGAAGGTCGACGAACAGCACGTGGCCTGACGCCACGCAGGGTCCAGGCGCTGCGCGCCGCATGCAAAAAGCCGCTCCAGGGAGCGGCTTTTTGCTGTCTGGCTTCGCGGCTAGCTTAGCCGGTCACGCTCTCGCGCGCCGCCCTCTTCCGCCCGGCGCGAGCCGCACCCGTGGCCGCGCGCGCCTTCCCGCTTCTAGCGCGCTTCGCGCGATCGACGCCCTGCAGATCGCGCATGAAGTTATCGCGCCACACCGACACATTGTTCTCACGCAGCTGCGCCATCATGTCGCGATAGCGCGCCTGGCGCTCGGCGAGCGGCATGTCGAGCGCCTGCGCCAGCGCCTCGGCCATGCCGTCGATGTCGACCGGATTGACGATCAGCGCGCCGTCGAGCTCCTGCGCCGCGCCCGCGAAGCGCGACAGCACCAGCACGCCGGGATTCTCCGGATCCTGTGCCGACACGTATTCCTTCGCGACGAGGTTCATGCCGTCGCGCAACGGCGTCACATAGCCGACGTGCGCGGTGCGGAACAGCGCCGCCAGCACCGAGCGCTCGTATTGCTTGTGGATGTACAGGATCGGCGTCCAGTCCAGCTCGGCGAAACGTCCGTTGATCCGTCCGGACTCGCCTTCGAGCTGCAACCGGATGTCCTGATACGCGTGCAAGTCGGCGCGCGTCGGCGGCGCGATCTGCAGGAACGACACCTTGTTGCGCTGCGCGGCCGTATGCTCGAGCAGGCGCTCGAACGCGCGGAATCGCTCGACCAGCCCCTTCGAATAATCGAGCCGGTCGACGCTCATGATCAGCTTGCGCGAATGCAGCGTCGCCTTCATCGTGCGCACCGGCTTGCCGCGCTCGCCCGCCTTCGCGAGCTCGGCAATTTCATCCGGATAGACGCCGATCGGATAGGCCGACGCGCGCAGCGTGCGGCCGAATGCATGCACGGTGAGCGGACCTTTCGGCGACGCGTCGGTCGAGCCGCCCGCCTCGTTGATCACGTAGTCGCAGAACGCGCGCAGATCGGGGCCGGTCTGGAAGCCCAGCAGGTCGAACGAACACAGCGCCTCGACGAGCTCTCGATGCGGCGGCACCGTCAGCAGCACCTGCGCGGCCGGAAACGGAATGTGCAGGAAAAAGCCGATGCGGTTCTTCACGCCTGCGGAGCGGAGCGCCTGAGCGAACGGGATCAGGTGATAGTCGTGCACCCAGATCACGTCGTCTTCGCGCAGCAGCGGCACGAGTTGCTGCGCGAGCCACGCGTTGACGCGGCAGTAGCCTTCGAAGTCGTGCCGGTCGTAGTGCAGCAGGTCGGATCGATAGTGGAACGCGGGCCACAGCGTCGCGTTCGAGAAACCGCGGTAGTACTGGTCGTAGTCGCGGCGCATCAGCGGGACGGTCGCGAAGGTCACCGGACCGCGCTCCTCGAGCTTGATCTGCGGCTGGCCGGAGCTGAGCACGTCGCCGCTCCAGCCGAACCACATGCCGCCGGTCTCTTTCAGCGCGTCGTACACGCCGACCGCCAGACCGCCCGCCGCCGGGCCGCCCTCCGAAATGGGCGCCACCCGGTTCGAAACAATGATCAGTCGGCTCATGAAGCGCGATTCCCGATGCAGTATGTTGTTTTCGTTGAACGTCGCGCCGGCGTCATGCGCCGCGCGCCGCCGCGACAATCGTTTCGAGCCAGTCGAGCAGTGACGACACCGACTCGACGCGCGTGCGCGCCATCGTTTCGCCCGCGCCGACCTTGATCGACAGACCGCCACGCTCGTTGACGACCGCGAAGCCCTTCTCGTCGGTCAGATCGTCGCCGGCGAACACGGGCGTGCGGCCGGTGAACGGCAGCTCGTCGAGGAACGCCCGCGTCGCGCGGCCCTTGTCGACGTCCTTCGGCTTGATCTCGTAGACCATCTTGCCGGGCTGCAGCACGTACGACGTGGGGTAATCGGCGACGAGCCGCTCGGTTGCCTCGCGCGCGACCGGCTCGCGGTCCGGCGCATTGCGGTAGTGCAGCGCGAGCGCCGCGCCCTTGATCTCGAGCAGCATGCCCGGGTGCTCGTTGACGACCTGCGCGAGCACCTGCTCCATGCGCAACAGGCGCTGGTCGTGAAAGCCGATGCGCTGCGTGTCGCCGTTCGCATCGCGCCGCTCGGCGCCGTGCAGACCAGCGACCGGTAGATCGGGCATGCCGAGAAAACTGTCGATGCTGTCGATGCCGCGCCCCGACACCACCGCAACCGCGCCATTCGTCAGACTGCGCAGTTTGCGCAGCAGATCGATCACGCGCGGCTGCACGAGCACGCCGTCCGGCGTGGGGGCGAGTTCGACGAGCGTGCCATCGAAGTCGAAGAAAAATGCCGTCTCACTCGGAGACAGAACAGCCGGAAGTGCTTGCATTGCCTGGGTTCGCCTTTCAGCCATCTGGGGCCGGAAAAGTGTGCGCATCTTACCGCGCATCGGTCAATTTTTCGAGAAAGTAAGCCGGGACTCAAGCCCGGCGCGCCGTTTGCCCGCCCGCTCGCGTTGCATTCAAAAGCGCAACGATCGGCGTCAAATTGACTCGCATATCGTGCGCCCGGCGCGCCCCGCGACGCTGGCGCCAATTTTGCGCTACAGTCGCTGCCACGCAGACCGTCGGCGTAATGGACATCGTTGCACCTGCCGCTCAATTTCGTGCCGCGCGCGAATCTTGCACGGCATGACGGGCGACGGTGGGCCTCCCCGCACCATCGATTCGTGTGGCCTGCTCCCAATCGAGTCATTGAACCCTGCTTTGTTCCCGATCTTCCCGCCCCGACGCCCGCAGCCAAACCTGTCCCGCTCACGATCCGACCGGCCCATGCACCGGTTGACGAACGGGGTAGCACGCCGGTTGGCGGCGGCGGCACTGGGCACGCTGGTCGCGCTCGTCACACTGACCGGTTGCACGCAGCGCGCCGAGCCCTGGCGGCTGACCAACGTGACCGGGCACCTCCCGGATCTGGACTTTACGTTGACCGACGACACCGGCCGGCCCGTCAATGCCGCTTCGTTCAAGGGCCGCACCTCGCTGGTCTACTTCGGCTACACGCATTGCCCGGACGTCTGCCCCGAAACGATGGGCCGTCTGATGCTGGTGCTGGGCAAGCTCGGCCCCGAGGCGCAGAAAGTGCGCATCCTGTTCATCACCGTCGATCCCGGGCGCGACACGCCGCGGGCCTTGCACGACTATGTCGGCGCATTCGACGCGCAGCACGCCGAAGGGCTGACCGGCACCGACTGGCAGATCGAGTCGCTGGCGAAGCGCTATCGTGTTGCGTATCAGATGGAAAAGCGCGACCCGAACGGCAACTATGAGGTCACGCACAGCTCCGCCGTCTATGTGTTCGACAGCCAGGGCCGCGCGCGCCTGCTCGCCACCGATCACGACACGCCCGATGCGATTGCGCAGGACCTGCGCCGCATCATCGATGACCAATCCTGATTCTTCTTTGATCCCACTCCATTTCATCATGACGATCAAGCTCAAACCATTCGCTTCCCTCGCCTGCACGCTCGTGTTGTCTTTCGGCGTCGCGTCCGCCGCGCACGCGGCCGATGCTCACGCGATCAGCATCAAGGACGCGTGGGTCCGCTGGCTGCCGAACAACCTGCCCGCGGCCGGCTATGCGACGCTCGTCAACGCGAGCGACAAGCCGATCGACCTCGTTGACGTATCGAGCGACGACTACGGCGACGCGATGCTGCATCAAACCGTATCGAACGGGTCGACCCAGAAGATGGTGATGGTCGACAAGCTGACGGTGCCCGCGCATGGCCAGGTCGCGATCACGCCGGGCGGCTATCACCTGATGCTCGAGGACGCGAAGCACAAGGTTGCGCCGGGCGACACCGTGCATCTGACGCTGAAGTTCTCCGATGGCGAAACCTTGAGCGCACCGTTCGCGGTCAAAGCGCCGGGCCAGGCCAAGTAAGCGGCAACACGGGCCGCCGCCACCGCACACGCCACCGCCATGAACCTGCTCTACTGGCTCGATCCGTGGGAGTTTTCGCCGACCGTGGTGATCGCGTTGCTGATTCCCGCGATCCTGTTCGTGCGCGGCGCGCGCAAGGCGCGGCTGTCGTTCGCGCGGCGTCTGTCTTTCTGGTTCGGGCTGGTCGCGCTGTATGTCGTGCTGCATACGCGGCTCGATTATTTCTTCGAGCATGAGTTCTTCATGCATCGCTTGCAACATCTGGTGCTGCATCATCTCGGGCCGTTCTTCGTTGCGCTGTCGTATCCGGGCGCGGCGTTGCGCGCGGGCATTCCATTGCGCTGGCGACAGCGTTTCGTGCGGCCCGCGCTGCAGACTCCGCTCGTGCGCGGGGCGCTCGACGTCGTCATGCACGCGGTCGTGGCGGTCACGCTATTCGTCGGGCTGATCTATTTCTGGCTGCTGTCGCCGATCCATTTCATCGCAATGCTCGACTGGCGGATCTATCGCGTGATGAACTGGAGCATGGCGATCGACGGTCTGCTGTTCTGGTGGCTCGTGCTCGATCCGCGCCCGGCGCCGCCCGCGCGTCTGTCGCCGGGCAAGCGCGTGCTCGTCGTGATTGCGGCTATTCCGCCGCAGATCATCCTCGGCGCGTTCATCTTCTTTACGCCGCACGAGCTGTATCCGATCTATTCGATCTGCGGCCGCGCGTTCACATGGTTGAGCCCGATGCGCGATCAGCAGATCGGCGGGCTGCTGCTATGGATTCCGGGCTCGATGATGAGCGTTGTCGGCGCGCTGATCGCGCTGCGTCACTGGATGCGGCTGTCGGCGCGCGGACGCCTGCGCGCCGAGCGGCGCGCGAAAGCGGCGCGCGGGCTCACGCATGCTGCGTCGACGACCGCGAACGGGCCTCGCTGACCCGTTTACAAAAAGGTCGAACTGACCGGCTCGCGTTCAGAGCGAGCGCATCCACACATGCGGGATGCCGTCTTCGTCGTGAATCTCCGAGACCGGCTCGAAACCGAACGCACCGTAAAAGCCTTGCAGATGCGCCTGCGCGTGCAGGCGGATCGGCGTATCGGGCCACTGCGCACGAATGTGCGCGAGCGAGCGTTCGAGCATCGTATTGCCGAGACCGATGCCGCGAAACGACGCAGTGGTCAGCACCCGGCCGATGCGTACGTCGGCATCCGTCGCATCGGGCAACAACACGCGCAAATAGCCGGCCAACGGCGACGGCGCCGCTTCTCCGCCGGTGCCATACGCGAGCAGATGCCAGGCTTCGACGTCGAGCCCATCGATATCGCCATACACGCAGTTCTGTTCGACGACGAATACCGCGCTGCGGGCGGCCAGCATCTCATAGACTTCGACGCTCGTGAGGTCCGCGAACGGCTTCCAACGCCATTCGAGTTCGGTGAGCCGCGTGGCGGCGGTGTGCTGCAAATCAGTCATCGGTAGCTTTCAGGGTCAATGCGCGACAGCGCGGGCAACGATCCGTAATTATGCCGCGCGTGCCTGGGTTGGGCCATCGCACGGGTCGGCTGGAGATTGGCCGCGAGTCGGGCGCCCGTCAGTGCCGTTGCGCCGAGCGCGCCTTCGACGCCTGCTTGTGGCTATACATCGCCGCATCGGCCGCAGCGAGCAGTTCGGCGACCGTGCCGTGGCGCGTCGGCTCGTACGTCACCTGGCCGACGCTGAAGTGGATCTGATAGCCGGGCAGCAGCTCGGCATTGCGTTGGTCGAGCAGCTGCTCGAGACGCTGCGTCACCTCATGCGTCTCCGCGTTGCTGGCGCCGGTCAGCAGCGCGACGAACTCGTCGCCGCCGAGCCGCCCGATCACGTCGCTTTCGCGCAGCGCAGTACGCAGCACCTCGGCGAAGGCCTGCAGCGCGCGGTCGCCCTCCGCGTGCCCGAGCGTATCGTTGATCTGCTTGAAATCGTTCAGATCGAAGAACAGCAGTGACGCCGGCTTATCCATGCGCCGACAGACGTTCAGCGCGTGTTGCGCGAGCACTTCGAAACCGCGTCGGTTCGACAGCAGCGTGAGGTCGTCGAGCGTGGCCAGCTGGATCGCGGCGAGTTCCTGTTCGGCCATGCGCGCGAGGTCGCGCAGCAACGCGCGATCTTCGTCATCGAGCATGCGCGGCTTCGTGTCGAGCAGGCACAGCGTGCCGACCTTGCCGCCGTTCGCAACCTGCAGCGGACAGCCTGCGTAGAAGCGGATGTGCGGTTCGTCGATGACGAACGGATTGTCGTTGAAGCGCGGATCGGCGAGCGTGTCGGGCACCATGAAAATATCGTCGCCGAGAATGGCGTGCGCGCAAAACGACACGTCGCGCGAGGTCTCGCTCGCCTCCAGGCCGATGCACGATTTGAACCACTGCCGGTTCGCATCGACGAGACTGACGACGGCGATCGGTACACCGAACAGCCGCCGCGCGAGGCGGGTCAGGCGATCGAAGCGCTCTTCCGGCGCCGTGTCGAGAATATGCAGTGCGTGCAATCCGTCGAGACGGGCGCTTTCATTGCTGGGGATCGGAGGAACAAGCATGAAGTGAGGTCGGCGGGTGTCGGATGTTCTAGCGGGTAAGGATTAGTGTATAGCGGCATTCCGGCGCGTGGAATTGAGGAAACGGCCAGTCGTCCGGGCGGTCGACACAGCCGTGTACAGCCGCGAAATCCGCGCACGCGCTCAGAACACTGCTTGCACGGGTCGCGCGAGACAGTCGAGCAGGTTGTCGGGGCCACACAGATGCAGCGCGCCGACGACCACCAGCGTGCGCTCGCGCACGTCCAGCAATTCGTTCAGCCGCGCGGCCCATGCGCGATTGCGCACGTCGAGGATCGCCTGACGGATGCCGGGTAGATTGAACATCGGCGATTCGACGGCGATTTGCTGTATCGCTTGCAGATCGCCGTCCAGCCACGCCCCGTGCATCCGTTCGAGCGTGCGTTGCGGCTCGCCGCGATCGGCCATCAGCATGTCGAGCGCGGCGGCAATGGCTTCGAGCGGAATCGATTCGAGCGTGACGGCGACGTCCTGCGCGGACTCGAGATAGCGGTACGGCTTCGCCTGCGCGATCGCCGAGCGCAACATGCGCGGCTCGACACCCTCGACCACCTGCTGCAGCAGCGTCGGCGCGACGATCAGCGCGGCCCACGGACGCAGTGTTTCAAGCGGCGCCAGCAGACCGTCGGTTGGCCATAGGGCCTGCAGTTGGGTCCAGGCTTCGTCGCGCATCAAGGGCCGCAGTTGTGCGGCAGCGGGGTGTGCGTCGGCTTTGAGGAACGGCAGGATCGTCGCTGGATCGGACTCGAGCACGAGCGTGTCAGCCCAGTCATAGGCCTCGGCGATCCATGGCGGCGTTCGACGGCTGATCGCAGGAAACAGATGCATCGAGCCGAGCAAGCGGACCTGGGTGCCGGTGAATTGGAAATACATGCGGCTTCAATGAAAGCGGGCGATGACGATGCTGTGATTCTATCGTCCGTTCCGGATGCGGCGCGACGGCAGACTTTGTCCTTCTCCGCGAGCCGGACACGCCATTAGTCTGAATGCGCTGCTCATGTGTGAGCAGGAGTCAAACGCGGTAATAGCGATGCACCGAAAAATGCGGTCATGCCGGTTCCTGAACTACGTTCCCCTGCCCTCAATCAAATCCGCGCTCCATTTCTGATCGATTCGAAGCAACGTCTACAGCACGCGGCGGGATCGACCGGTCCTCTCGCATCGCTGACGACGGTCGGCAAAAGCTGACGAAAGAGGAATAGAAAAAAGAAAAGCCCCGACAAGTCGGGGCTTCTCTTTACATCAAAGACTGGAGGCGCGAGCCGGAGTCGAACCGGCCTAAACGGCTTTGCAGGCCGCTGCATAACCGCTTTGCTATCGCGCCGCAAGCGGACTGGAACCTAGACACGGGTTCGCAGATTTATCTGGTGGTTACCAGAAGAACCGAAGCTCTGGAAAGTTCAGAACGACCGGCCTTCCAAACAAAAAGGGAAGCGTTGCTTCCCCTGATGTATGGAGCGGGAGACGAGGCTCGAACTCGCGACCTCAACCTTGGCAAGGTTGCGCTCTACCAACTGAGCTACTCCCGCATTGAACTGCTTCACACCGCGCTGCGTTTTTTACTTCGCCAAACAACGCGATGCTTCGAAAACTGGAGCGGGAAACGAGGCTCGAACTCGCGACCTCAACCTTGGCAAGGTTGCGCTCTACCAACTGAGCTATTCCCGCGTCGTACTGCATTCACTGCTACTTCTTTGCTGCGTCTCCGGTGTTTCGCGTTGCGTGCATCGGAGAAACGAGATTATGGAGAAACGACTGAAACGTGTCAACCCCTTTGGCCCATCAGTTTTTAAGAAAATATTTCGCTCGTAGTAGCGCGGGGTTCGAACACACTTTTGCGTCCCCGCGGTCCTTCTGTTCACACCATCACGCGACGCCACCGCGCTCGCGAATCTGCGGCCACGCGAGCTTCATGTAGTACAGCATCGACCAGATCGTCAGGAACGCGGCCAGATAGATCAGCCACAGGCCCCACACCCGCGTATCGACTGTCACGCCGCCGCCGAGCGACAGCGGACCATAGAACAGCAGCATCGGAATCGCGACCATCTGGCAAGCGGTCTTGAACTTGCCGAGCGAGTTCACCGCGACGCTCTTCGATGCGCCGATCTGCGCCATCCATTCGCGCAGCGCCGAGATCGCGATTTCGCGGCCGACGATCACGAGCGCGATCGCCGAATCGATCCGCGCGAGCTGCACGAGCACGAGCAGCGCCGCGGTCACCATCAGCTTGTCGGCGACCGGATCGAGAAACGCGCCGAACGCCGAGGTCTGATTCCATTTACGGGCCAGAAAGCCGTCGAACCAGTCGGTGAGCGCCGCCAGGATGAAGATCGTCGCGGCCGCGAGATTGCGGTGCGCGGGGCTCATCATCATGTCAGGCAAATAGAACACACCGACGACGAGCGGAATCAGCACGATCCGCAGCCAGGTCAGGAATATCGGGAAATTAAACGGCATGGGGCAGGCGCAGCGTCTGACGAGTGAGTTGCAATTGTGCCGTGTCGCAAGGCCTGCCACAAGCAAGCGGCCCGGGCAGGGCCACGCGGGGGCGGCAAGCGGGCCGCACCCGGCGCGTGGTTCGCGGAGTCGGCGCCAGCCGGCGCATCCGCCACGCGACGCGTCAGCTCCGGCGAGCGGTCGTGTCGACAACAGCGCGGCCCGGCCCGTCGATTCAATGCAGTTGCCGGTAGATCTGCTCGGCAAGCGCCTGCGAAATACCCTCGACGCTCGCCAGATCCTCGACGCTCGCGGCCACCACACCGCGCAAGCCGCCAAAGCGCGCGAGCAGGCGCTGACGCCGCTTGGCCCCCACCCCTTCGAGTTCTTCGAGCCGCGAGGTCTGGCGCGTCTTGCCGCGCTTGGCGCGCATGCCGGTGATCGCGAAGCGGTGCGCTTCGTCGCGGATCTGTGCGACCAGCATCAGCGCGGCGCTTTCCTTGCCGAGTTCGAGCGGCGTACGGCCGTCCGCGAAAATCAGCGTCTCGAGACCGACCTTGCGCCCCTCGCCCTTCGCGACGCCGACCAGCATGCCGGTGTCGAGCCCCAGCTCGGTGAACACCTGCCGCGCGATCTCGACCTGCCCCTTGCCGCCGTCGATCAGCACGATGGTCGGCAAGACGCCGCCGGCCGCGGCGGGCTCGGCGGCATCGGCGGCGAGCGACGGATCGGCGGCCGCGTCGCTTTGCGATTCGGCGGCTTCGTCGCTCGCGTTCGCGGCGGCTTGCGCGACCATCTTCTCGTAGCGGCGCGTGAGCACCTGGCGCATCGCCGCGTAATCGTCGCCGGGCGTGATGCCGGTGATGTTGTAGCGCCGATACTCGGACGACTGCATCTTGTGATGGTGATACACGACGCACGACGCCTGCGTCGCCTCGCCCATCGTATGACTGATGTCGAAGCATTCGATGCGCAGATGCGCGAGGTCGTCGCACTCCATGCCGAGCGTGTCGGTCAGCGCGCGCGTGCGCGCCTGTTGCGAGCCCTGCTCGGACAGCAGCCGCGCGAGCGCGAGCCGCGCGTTCTGCTCGGCCATCGCGAGCCACGCGCGCCGCTGTCCCTGCGGTTGACGCAGCACGCTCACCTTATGGCCCGCCTGCTCGATCAGCACGTCGACGAGTTCGCGCGCCGGCGCGTGGCTGACCACCAGCACCGGCGGCACGCGATTGCCGAGGTAATGCTGCGCGATGAACGCTTCGAGCACTTCGGATTCGACGCCGCCAGGCGCGCGGCCTTTGCGGCCCTTCGCCGCCGGGCCGGATTCCGGGCGCCCGTCGGCGCCTTCGTCCACGCCTTCGTCGCTGATGGCGTCCGCGGCCGCTTCGGTAGCCTCGTCGAGCGCTTCTTCGTCACTACCATCGGTGTCTTCGTCTTCCGACGGCATGTCCTGCGCGATCGCGAGCGCATCGGCCGTGGCCCTCGCCGCTTCGGCCGACGGCGCGACTGCCTGCCCCGCCGCCGATGCACCGTCCTGATCGCCGTCTTCTTCGAGCCCGCCTTCCTCCGCCGTCAACGCGCTCTCCACGTGCGTGGGAAAGTACGCCTTGTCGCCGAGATGCCGCCCGCCGCGCACCATCGCGAGATTCACGCACACGCGGCCGCCCAGCGCGACCACCGCGAGAATGTCGACGTCGCTATCGCTGCCGACTTCGATCGCCTGCTGATGCAGCACCGTCGACAGCGAGCTCATCTGGTTGCGCACCGCCGCGGCCTGCTCGAATTTCAGCTCGCTCGCGAACGCGCGCATCTTCTGCTCGAGCTCCTTCATCACCTCGCCCTGGCGGCCGAGCAGAAAGCGCGACGCGTTGGCGACGTCGCGCGCGTAATCCTCTTCGCTGATATTCGCGACGCACGGCGCGGTGCAGCGGCCGATCTGATGCAGCAGACACGGCCGCGTCCGGTTGTTGAACATCGAGTCCTCGCAGGTCCGCAGCTGGAACACGCGCTGCAGGATCTGGATGCTCTCTCGCACCGCCCACGCGCTGGGGAACGGACCGAAGTACTGGTTCTTGCGATCGACCGAGCCGCGGTAATAGGCCATGCGCGGAAACTTGTGACCGGTCAGCTTCAAGTACGGATACGACTTGTCGTCGCGAAACAGGATGTTGTACCGCGGCGTGAGCGCCTTGATCAGGTTGTTTTCGAGCAGCAGCGCCTCGGCCTCGGAACGCGTGACCGTCGTCTCGATACGCGCGATGCGCGTGACCATCATCGCGATGCGCGGCGACAGCTGCGTCTTCGTGAAGTAGCTCGATACGCGCTTCTTCAGATCGCGCGCCTTGCCGACATAGAGCACGACGCCGCTCGTGTCGTAATAGCGGTACACGCCGGGCAGATGCGGCAGTTGGGCGAGCACTTTTTTCGGCTCGAAGGTGTCGGGGGCGTCGGTTGCTTCGGGTTCGGTCATGCGGGATCGATTGGGGTGGGACTGTCTCGCGCCGCCTCGCCGCTTGCACCGATTACGTGGATTGCGCGGATTGCGCCGATCGCCCGGCACCATGCGCCGGGGGTCGTGTCGCGCGTCGTGCCATGCGGCCCGCGTGGCGGACAAACGGCGCGCGCGATCGCGAGCGAGGCTTTAGAATCGCCAGTTTAGAACATTCCGCGTTCGTTCGAACCCGCTCCGCGTCGCCGGAGTCACCGAGCCAGCCGAGCCGCCATGTCCTCCGTCGCGCCCGCTTCCGGATCACCCGCTGCCCCTGCCAACCCGGTCGCCTGCGATATCTTCTGCGCGGTGATCGACAACTTCGGCGACATCGGCGTGTGCTGGCGCCTCGCGCGCCAACTCGCGCACGAGCATGGCTGGCAGGTGCGCGTGTTCGTCGACGATCTGCATGCGTTCAAGAGGTTGTGCCCGTCGCTCGTGCTCGAGCGTGCGCGGCAGACGCTCGACGGCATTGTCATCGAGCATTGGCACGAGCCGTCTCACGCAGGCGATACGCTCGAAGTCGCCGACGTCGTGATCGAGGCGTTCGGCTGCGAATTGCCGCCCGTCTATATCGCGGCGATGGCAAAGCGCGCGCGCGCGCCTCAGTGGTTCAACCTCGAATATCTGAGCGCCGAGGACTGGGTCGCCGATTTTCATTTGCGGCCGTCGCCGCATCCGCGCTACGCGCTGAGCAAGATCTTCTTTTTTCCCGGCCTCGGCCCCGGGACCGGTGGCGTGCTGAAGGAGCGCGATCTCGACGCGGCGCGCGCCGCGTTCGAAGGTTCGCCGGCCGCGCGCACCGACTGGTGGCGCAACGTCACGGGCTACGCGCCGCCGCCCGCCGACGCGACCGTCGTTTCTCTGTTCGCATACGAAAATCCGGCGGTCGACAGTCTGCTCGAACAATGGCGCGACAGCGCAAGCCCGATCGTGCTGCTGGTGCCCGAAGGACGCATTTCCGGCGCGCTCGCGCGTTTTTTCGGCCTACCGTCATTTGCAGCAGGCACCCATGCGATGCGCGGCAACCTCAGGGCGCACGCACTCGCTTTCACCGAACAGCCGGGCTACGACGCACTGCTATGGGCGAGCGACATCAATTTCGTGCGCGGCGAGGACTCGTTCGTGCGCGCGCAGTGGGCCGCTAAACCGTTCGTCTGGCACATCTATCCGCAGGCCGACGATGCCCATCTGCCAAAGCTCGACGCCGCGCTCGCGCACTACACGCGCACGCTGTCGAGGGACGCACGCGCCGCGCTCGGGCGTTTCTGGCACGCGTGGAACGGCGCCGGTCAGCCAGACTGGGCGGAATTCCAGCGCCACTATCCGGCGCTTAAGCGGCGCGCCGCCGCGTGGTCAGTCGAACTCGCGCAAGTCGGCGATCTCGCCGGAAATCTGACCTCGTTCGCAAAAACTCAGTTAAAATAAGCGGTTATCCAACGGCCGACGACGCAAGCGCGGCCCGATTCGAGCAACAACCCCATGGTCAGCCCGTCTGACCGGTCCCCTCGAAAAACACAGCACGTGTCCCAATCTCCTGGTCGGGCACGCGAATGTCAAAAAAGGGACGTATGTTTGGGCGTATTGCAGATCGGCGCCACTCGTGTACACGCCCGAACAGGGTAAAACTCAGGTAACGGACAGGTGGAAACGCCGAGGCATCACGCCGCGGATTTTCGCCGTGAGCCGGTCCCGTTTCACGCATCCGGGCTGCGGTCGCTTCGAGCGGCGCGCGGCAGGCGGTGGGCGAAACGCCGAAGCCGCTTGGCACCTATGCCGTTGAGCAACAGTTAAGCTATTTATCTCGTACAGGACAGTTTTATGAAGACCGCACAGGAACTCCGCACCGGCAACGTCGTGATGATCGGCGCAGACGCAATGGTCGTGCAAAAGGCCGAATACAACAAATCGGGCCGTAACTCCGCCGTTGTCAAAATGAAGTTCAAAAACCTGCTGACCGGCGCAGGCATGGAAGCCGTGTACAAGGCGGACGACAAGTTCGACGTCGTCGTGCTCGAGCGCAAGGAAGTGACGTACTCGTACTTCGCCGACCCGATGTACGTGTTCATGGACGCCGACTACAACCAGTACGAAGTCGAAGCCGAAATGATGGGCGACGCGATGAACTACCTCGAAGACGGCATGGCTTGCGAAGTCGTGTTCTACAACGAGAAGGCCATTTCGGTCGAACTGCCGACCACGCTGGTTCGCGAAATCATCTACACGGAACCGGCTGTCAAGGGCGACACGTCGTCGGGCAAGGTCCTGAAGAACGCCAAGCTGAACACCGGCTTCGAACTGCAAGTGCCGCTCTTCTGCAACATCGGCGACAAGATCGAAATCGACACGCGTACGCACGAGTACCGCAGCCGCGCCTAAACGGCGGCCTGCGTCACCCCGCCAGCGCCGGCGCCCTGCCGGCCTGCACCGAAAGCGCTCAATTTTTGGGCGCTTTTTCTTTTCTGTCGCGCCGTGTATGGTTTAGGAAAACTTTACCGGCAAATTTCTCAAAATTGCCATCGCGACATCATGAATTCGCGTCGCGCGCGCGCCAGGCCCTTGATCCATTTCATCCAGGCTTTTTGGCACGATGCCTGCTAGGTGGAGAGAGTTACGCGAGTACCGCTCAATATCCACTTGGGAGAGCCACCATGAACGAAGACATTGCTGAAGGTAAATGGAAACAGATGGTCGGCAAGGCGAAGGCCGCATGGGGCGAACTGACTGACGACGAACTGACCAAAGCCGAAGGCCGGGCCGACAGGCTCGCCGGTCTGATTCAGGAACGCTATGGCAAAACCCGTGAACAGGCGGAACTCGAAGTGCGCCGGTTTTTCGATAGCAACCGGGATTTCTGACAGGAGCAGTGAAGGAACTACAGGCGCCGGCCCGCGCCGCTCAAGACGCAGTGCCGGCGGCTGTCGTTTTTTCACCGTGCAAGGACCGTTCGTTTAGCCCTGTCATCGAGCCCCCAGGAGCCCACGGTGCGCGCCATCAGCGTTGGCGGCGCGCCGGGCATTCAACCCATTCATAAAATTGCGCTCGCCATGCCACACGCCCTGATTGTTGAAGACGATCCCAATAGCCTGTCCGGTCTGTCGGCAATCCTCGCCGCCGACGGCTTTTCAGTCGACACCGCGACCACGCTCGCCGAGGCGCGCGGCGCATTGACGCGCTTCATTCCGGACGTCGTGCTCGTCGACCTGAATCTGCCGGACGGCAGCGGCCTCGATCTGTTGCAGCATCTGCCCGCGCATCCGCCAGGCGGTGCGCTTCCAGTGATCGTGATGACCGGCAATGCGACGGTCGAGAGTGCGATCGAGGGGTTGCGGCACGGTATCTGGGACTATCTGCTGAAGCCGGTCAACATCCCGCGTCTGCGCAGCCTGCTCGCGCGCATTCCGCGGCCTTATGAGCTGACCGAGGAGGTTCAGGCGCTGCGGGCATCGCTGCGTCAACTCGGCCGCTTTGGTTCGATGCTCGGCCGCAGCAGCACGATTCAACACGTGTACGACACGATCGAGCGGCTCGCGCCGACTGAAGCCGCGGTGCTGATCTCCGGCGAGGCCGGCACCGGCAAGCAGATCGCCGCGCGCACGCTGCACGACATGAGTCGCCGCCGCAAAGGCCCGTTCGTCACCTTCGATTGCCGCGGCGCGGCCGCCGGCGGCCTCAATCGCTCGCTCGACAGCTTGTTGTTCGGCCACGAACGCGGCGCGTTCGGCGGCGCAGAGCAGCGCGAGCCAGGCCTCTTCGAACAGGCGAGCGGCGGCACGCTGTTCATCAACGAAATCACCGAACTGCCGCGCGCGCAGCAGGAAGCGCTGTTGCGCGCGCTCGATTCGCAGACCTTTATGCGCGTGGGCGGCAGCAACCAGATCGTGACCGACTTCCGACTGATCGCGTCGACGCGCAAGCCGCCGCGCGCGGCGGTCGCGGACGGCTCGCTGCATCAGGACCTCGCGCTGCGTCTCGAAGCCGCCGCGGTCAACCTGCCGCCGCTGCGCGAGCGCGGCGAAGATCCGGTGCTGATCGCACAGGCAGTCGTCGACGAACTGAATATGGAAGCGACCGCGCGCGGCACGGCCGAGGTCGCGAAGCAGGCGGGGCCGAACTTCCTGCGCGAATGCCTCGCGTACGACTGGCCGGGCAACGTGCTCGAGCTGCAGGAACGCGTGCGGCGCGCCTATCAGGCGTCGGGTGACGTGATCGAATCATTGCGCGCCGACGAAGCCGGCACGGCCAACGGCCGCGATCTGAACGGCAGCCGCGTGCAGGTGACCGTCGGCACGCCACTCGCTGACGTCGAAGAAATGCTGATTCGCGCGACGCTGGACGCGGTCGGCGGCACGCGGCATCGCGCGGCGTCGTTGCTGGGAATCAGCCCGAAGACGCTGTACAACAAGTTGCAGCGCATGCGCCTGAACTGAACGATTGCCCGACGGCGGTTCGGGCCAGTCGAAGCTGATAAAAAATGGCGCCTTGAATTGCTTCAAGGCGCCATTTCCATTTATGCAAAGGTACTGCGCACCAGTCTCTGCGCTTCGGCGTACCGTGGCTCGGCCATCAGCTTGCTCCACGTGAGCGCCTTGCCGCGCGGCCGCATGCGCTTCAACCGCCGCAGCGATTCCTTCGACGGCGTGACGCGCAGTGCGTCGAGCACCTTCTCCGCTTCGTCCGGCTGGTTGCAGATCAGCACCATGTCGCAGCCGGCCTCCAGCGCGGCTTGCGCGCCTTCGGTCAACGTGCCGCCCTGGCGCGCGGCTTCCATCGATAGATCGTCGCTGAAGATCGCCCCTTCGAAGCCCAGCTTGCCGCGCAGGATGTCCTGCAGCCAGATGCGCGAGAAGCCGGCCGGCTTCGCGTCGACCGCCGGATAGACGACGTGCGCGGGCAGCACCGCGCCAAGCGACAGACCGAGCCAGTCGTACGGTGCGACGTCGTTGCCGAGAATCTCGTCGAGCGGGCGTTCGTCGATGGGCATCGCGACGTGCGAATCTGCCTGCGCGAATCCGTGCCCCGGAAAATGCTTGCCGCAGTTGCTCATGCCGGCGAGCGCGAGACCGTGATTCAGGCTCTTCGCGAGCAGCGCGACCACGCGCGGATCGCGATGAAACGCGCGATCGCCGATCACCTGCGAATGCCCATAGTCGAGGTCGAGCACCGGCGTGAAGCTCATGTCGATGCCGCATGCGCGCAGTTCCGCGGCGAGGATGTAGCCGACCGCGGTCGTCACCTTCGTCGCGCGCAGCACGTCCTCGTCCCACAACGCGCCGAGCTTGCCCATCGACGGCAGCACCGTGAAGCCGTCAGTACGAAAGCGCTGCACGCGGCCGCCTTCGTGATCGACCGCGATCAGCAGATCCGGGCGAATCGCGCGGATCGCATCGGTCAGCGCGACCAGTTGCGCGCGGCTCTCGTAGTGGCGCGCGAACAGGATCACGCCGCCGGTCATCGGATGCGCGAGACGCCTTTTGTCATCGCGGTTCAGCGTTTTGCCGACCACGTCGAGCATCACCGGTCCGGGTGTGGTTTTCATCGAATTCCGCTGGAAAAGAGTCTGACGCAAAGACAAACGCGACCGACAGCGGCCGCGTTCAACATTTTTATTCGGTGGCCGAGTGCGCGGACGAAGCCCGCGACGCCGACGCGGCAAACGAAGCTTCCGTCTCGTCCGGCCGCTGCGTCTCGGCGATCACGAACGACACCGCGTAGTCGCGCTCGTCGCTGATCGTCACGCGCGCCGTGATGCCGCGCGCGTCGAGCCAGTCGGCCAGCTCGCCGGAGGCGACCACCATCGGCTCGCCGCTCGGCCGGTTCAGCGTCTGCAGCGCGCGCCAGCTCATCGGCCAGTGCATGCCGAGGCCGATTGCCTTCGAGAACGCCTCTTTCGCCGAAAAGCGCGTCGCGAGAAACGCGAGACCGCGGGCCGCCGAACGGGCGTGACGCGCGTGGTAGACGCGTAGTTCGTCGGGACCGAGCACCTTCTCAGCGAAACGGCCATTGGTGCGGGTCATCACCGCTGCGACACGGCTGACCTGAACGATGTCGGTGCCGATTCCGTAGATTGCCATGCGTGCGTCCGTCGCGAGATCGGGTTACGCGCGCGCGCCGAGACGCGCGGCGACCATGATCGCCTTCATCTCGCGCACCGCGTTGTCCCAGCCCGCGAAGATCGCGTGCGCGACGATCGCATGGCCGATGTTGAGTTCGACGATGCCTTCGATCGCCGCGATCTGCTGCACATTCGTGTAGTGCAGGCCGTGGCCCGCGTTCACCTTAAGGCCGAGCGTCGTGCCGAATTCGACCGCGCGCACGATGCGCTCGTATTCGCGCTGCTGTTCGGCGGGATCGTGCGCTTCCGCATAACGGCCGGTGTGCAGCTCGATCACCGGCGCGCCGGCTTCGTGCGCGGCGCGAATCTGGGCTTCGTCGGGATCGATGAACAGCGACACGCGCGAGTTCGCGTCCGCCAGTTGCTTGCATGCGGCGCGCACCGCATCGAACTGTCCGGTGACGTCGAGGCCGCCTTCGGTCGTCAGTTCCGCGCGTTTTTCAGGCACGAGGCACACGTCGTGCGGCTGCACTTCGCACGCGATGTCGAGCATTTCGGCCGTGACCGCGCATTCGAGATTCATGCGCGTTTTCAGCAGCGGACGCAGCTTGTGCACGTCCGCGTCGACGATATGCCGACGGTCTTCGCGCAGATGCAGCGTAATCGCGTCGGCGCCGGCTTCTTCGGCCATCAGCGCGGCGCGGATCGGATCGGGATAGGACGTGCCGCGCGCGTTGCGCAGCGTGGCGACGTGGTCGATATTCACGCCGAGGTCGATCACGGTCGGCGAAGTCAGGAAGAAGCTCATAAGTTCTGCAGGTCGATCAGGATCTGGCGGGTAGCAAGCGGCGCGCCGCCGAGATAGGTGTTGAGCAGGAAGCGCATCAGCGTTTTGCTTTGCGCGACGGTCTGCGCTCGATGGTAATCGTCCTTTTCCATATCGAGCAAGGTCTGTCCCGATACCACCGGCCACTGCGCGGGCCATTCGTCCGATGCCTCGCGCACGCCGCGCTCTGGATCGAACACGTAGCGGCCGTCGGCGAGCACGGCCTTGCGCGCGACCGTGCGGTCGAGCGCCATCGCGTAGCCGGTCTCGCGCAGCAGCACGCGTTCGAACGAGCGCAGCACCTGCACCGGCGGCTCATCGTGCGCAAGGCGGGTCAGCGTGACGACGTAGTGATGGAACAACTGAGGATGCGGGTCTTCGCGCGCGCAGAAGCGCACCAGCAATTCGTTGGCATAGAAGCCGCACAGCAGCGCGTCGCCGGTCAGCGGCAGCATGCCGCCGACCCATTCGGCACCGGTCAGCGTGCGCATTTCGGATTTGCCCGACCATGCGAGCGACAAAGGCTGGAACGTTTGCAGCACGCCGCGCAACGCGGAGTGCGGGCGCTTTGCGCCCTTCGCGACGAGCGCGAGACGACCGTGATCGCGCGACAGCACGTCGATGATCAGGCTGGTCTCACGATACGAGTAGCTGTGCAGCACGAACGCGGGCTGCTCGGTGATCCGGTATTCTGATGTGGAGGTGCGCGGCGAGCGACGCGCCGGCGCTTTGCGCGGCTCGCCGTCGTCGGCGGGCGCGCCTTTCGCGCCTTTCGCGCCTTTCGCGCCTTTCGCCTGAGCCGACGATTTCCTCGCGCTACGCGCGGGCCGCGACGGCTCGTGCTCCGGTTGGTCCGGAGCCTCGTCTGAATTGAGCGTCATCCACGCGTCATTCGTACCCATACGCACGAAGCCCGGCTTCGTTGTCGGCCCAGCCGCTCTTCACCTTGACGAAGGTCTCGAGATACACCGGCCCGTCGAACAGCTTCGCCATGTCGAGGCGCGCCTCGGTGCTGATCTGCTTCAGCTTTGCGCCCTTCTGCCCGATGATCATCGCCTTGTGCGTGTCGCGATCGACGAGGATCGTTGCGAAGATACGGCGCAGCCGCCCTTCGGTTTCGAACTTGTCGATCAGCACGGTGCTGGTGTACGGCAGTTCGTCGCCGGTCCAGCGGAAGACCTTCTCGCGCAGGATTTCGGCCGCAAGGAAGCGCTCGCTGCGGTCGGTCAGGTCGTCCTCGCCGTAGATCGGCTCGCCTTCCGGCAGGAACGGCTTGATGGTCGCCATCAGACGCTTGATGTCGTCGGTATTTTTCGCGGACAGCGGCACGATCTCGTTGAACTCGCGCAGCGTGCTCATCTGCTGCATGAACGGGAAAAGCGAGTCCTTATCCGATACGCGATCAAGCTTGTTCGCGATCAGCAGCGTCGGCACCTTCGCCGGGATCAGGTCGAGTACCTTCTGGTCGTCGGGGCCGAAGCGGCCTGCTTCGATGACGAACAGGATCGCATCGACCGAGGTCAGCGTCGACGTTACGGCGCGGTTCAGCGAGCGGTTCAGCGCGCCGCTGTGCTTGGTCTGGAATCCGGGCGTGTCGACGAAGATGTACTGAGCGTCTTCGAGCGTGTTGATGCCGGTGATGCGATGGCGCGTGGTCTGCGCCTTGCGCGACGTGATGCTGACTTTCTGGCCGACCAGCGCGTTCATCAGCGTGGACTTGCCGACGTTCGGGCGGCCGACGATCGCGACCATGCCGCAGCGAAAACCAGTGGGAGTGGGAGCGTTCATATTCGGACTACGGCAGGTTCAGATCGGCGCGCGCGACGCGCACGCCGATGGCAATCAATGGCCCGCATCGGCGACGCGCGTTTGCACCGCGCCGGCGACGCCGGGTTCGTGTTCGGCAGGTGCCGGGGCCGCCGAGACGACCGACGCGGGTGCGGCGGAAACGCTCGAAGAGCCCGTGCCCGGCGCGGCTTCGCGGTTACGCTGACGCTCTGCGCTACGGGTGTGTGACGGCGCGTCGGCTTTGAGGTCGGGGGTTTTGTCCGCTGCGGGCTTTTCGGCTGACTTGTCGACAGGTTTCTCGCCTGAGTGCACCGAAACCTTGTCGGTTCTCTCCGCCTTTTCGGACTTCTCGGCGCGTTCCGGCTTGTCATGTCCGCTGTACTCCACATGCGCGGCACGGATCACAGCCAACGGCGCACCGGCGGGACCCGGCGCGGCACGCTCGGCTGCAGGCCGTTCAACGGCTGACTTTTCCACGGCAGACTTGTCGGCGTGGGCTTCAATCGTGGCAGGCGCGCGCCCTTCGCCGCGCGCGCTCTTGCGATCCGGCGTGCGTAAATCCAGTGCGGCCTGTACGCCGGTCACGCCCGGCACGATTTCCTGCTCGGCGTTTTTCGCGGCGCGTGCGCTTTTCGACCGCTTCGGCTTCGCAACCACGGCGGGCGCCGCGGCCATTACTTCGTCGAGCGCCTTCTTTGCGGCCGCCTGCTCCGCCGCGCGACGGCTCGCGCCCGAGCCGGACACTTTGACGTCGAGCTTTGGCACCGTGCATTCGACTTCGAATTGCTGATTGTGCGCCGCACCATGGGTAGCGACGACCGTATAGGTAGGCAACGCAATCTTGTGGCCTTGCAGATACTCCTGCAGCAGCGTCTTTGCGTCCTTGCCGAGCGTACGGGGGTCGATGTGGTCGAGGATCGGCACGTAAAGGCGCTTGATGACCGTCTGCGCAGCGTCGAAGCCGCCGTCGAGAAATATCGCACCGAGCACCGCCTCGAGCGTATCCGCGAGGATCGACGGCCGGCGGAAGCCGCCGCTGCGCAACTCGCCCTCGCCGAGGCGCAGGCCTTCCGAGATATTGAGTGCCTGAGCGATCTCGTAGAGAGACTGCTGTTTGACCAGATTGGCGCGCACGCGCGATAGGTCGCCTTCGTCGAGTTTGCCGAAACGTTGGAACAAAAGCGCAGCCACCGCGCAATTCAGAACGGAGTCGCCGAGAAATTCGAGCCGTTCATTATGCGTGGAGCTGTGACTGCGGTGTGTTAAAGCCTGACGCAGCAATTCCGCATTGCGAAATTCGTAGCGCAAACGGCTTTCCAACGGAGATAGAGGCATGGGCAGAGTATAACGCGGGCGCCTGACCCGGCGGAAACGCGGGGCGCCAGAGGAAAAAGCGTGGTGAAGCGACGTTACCGCGAGTTCTTAAAGTTGCATGACAACACGCCGCGACCGAGATAACCGGTGCCGGTTATTCGCGCGGCGTGTGATCGCTCATGAAGTGATCACGAAGCGATCAATGCACACGACTCACTGGAAGGAGCCGATGCGTCGCAGATCGCTGAAGTTCATCCAGATGAAAAATGCGCGGCCGACGATATTGCGTTCAGGCGCAAAACCCCAGTACCGGCTATCCGCGCTGTTGTCGCGGTTATCGCCCATCATGAAGAAATTGCCCGGCGGCACTTTGCAGATCACCCCACGTGCGTTGTATTGACAGTTGTCGCGATAGGGGAAGTCTTCTGCACCAACGATGAACGGCGGCACCGCCGGATTGTTCAGAATTGCGTTCTTGCGGCCGTCGATATCTTCCTGGAACTGCTTCGCATAGCCGAGCCGCTCTTCGTCGAGATAATCGGGCAGCGGCGTTTCTGGCACCGGCTTGCCGTTGACGGTCAACTTCTTGTCCTGATACTCGACCAGATCGCCCGGCAGACCAATCACGCGCTTGATGTAGTCGACCGATTCGTCTTTCGGATAACGGAACACCACCACGTCGCCGCGCTGGACCGGGCGGCCCTGCGTGATCCTCGTGTTGGTGATCGGCAAACGAAGACCGTATTCGAATTTATTGACGAGGATGAAGTCGCCCACCAGCAGCGTCGGCACCATCGAGCCGGATGGGATCTTGAACGGCTCGACCACGAACGAGCGCACGACGAACACCACCAGAATCACCGGAAAAAAGCTCGCCGTATATTCGAGCCACCACGGCTGACGCAGTTTGTCGTCGCGCAAACGCGCGCGCGTTTGCGCGGCGTTTTCATCGGCGAAACGCTCGCCGATGCGCGCCTGCTGACGATCGAATTCGGCGACTGCGGCTTCCGCCTCGCGGCGCCGTTTCGGCAGGAAAACCAGTTTGTCCGCGACCCATGCGACGCCCGTCAAAACGACGAGCACAAAAAGAATCAGCGCGAAATTCATAGGGTTCCGTTATTCAACTTATTTGTCTTCGACACGCAGAATAGCGAGGAAAGCCTCTTGCGGGATTTCAACCGAACCCACCTGCTTCATTCGCTTCTTGCCTGCCTTCTGCTTTTCAAGCAGCTTCTTCTTACGCGTGATATCACCACCGTAGCATTTTGCCAGCACGTTCTTACGCAACGCTTTAATGTTTTCGCGCGCGATAATGTTTGAACCAATCGTGGCTTGAACCGCTACGTCGTACATCTGACGCGGAATCAGCTCGCGCATTTTCGCTGCCACTTCGCGGCCGCGATACTGGCTTTGCGAGCGATGCACGATCACCGACAGCGCATCGACCTTGTCGCCGTTGATCAGCATGTCGACCTTCACGACGTCCGACGCGCGGTATTCCTTGAACTCGTAATCCATCGACGCGTAACCGCGAGAAATCGACTTCAGACGGTCGAAGAAATCGAGCACGACTTCGCCCATCGGGATTTCGTACGTCAACTGGACCTGACGACCGTGATACTGCATGTTGATCTGGTTGCCGCGCTTCTGCGTACACAACGTGATCACCGCGCCGACGTAGTCTTGCGGCATGTACAGGTTCACGGTGACGATCGGCTCGCGCACTTCCTCGATCTTCGACGGCTCGGGCATCTTGGCCGGATTCTCGACCATCAGGGTCGTGCCGTCGCGCTGCAGTACTTCGTACACCACGGTCGGCGCCGTTGTGATCAGGTCCATGTCGAACTCACGTTCGAGACGTTCCTGCACGATTTCCATGTGCAACAGACCGAGGAAGCCGCAGCGGAACCCGAAACCGAGCGCTTGCGACACTTCCGGCTCGTACTGCAGCGACGCGTCGTTCAGCTTCAGCTTTTCGAGCGAGTCGCGCAGCGCGTCGTACTGGTTCGCTTCGACCGGATAGAGACCCGCGAACACCTGCGGCTTCACTTCTTTGAAGCCCGGCAGCGGCTCGGCCGCCGGCTGGTTCACCAGCGTAACCGTGTCGCCGACCTTCGCCGCCGCGAGTTCCTTGATGCCGGCGATGATGAAGCCCACCTGCCCCGCCGACAGCGATTCGAGATTCTTCGACTTCGGCGTGAACACGCCGATATGTTCCACCGGATACTGCGCGCCGGTTGCCATCAGGCGGATCTTGTCCTTCGGGCGCAGCGTTCCGTTGACGATGCGCACGAGCATCACGACACCGACGTAGTTGTCGAACCACGAGTCGATGATCAGCGCCTGCAGCGGCGCTTCCGGGTCACCCTTCGGCGGCGGCACTTTCGCGATCAGCGCTTCGAGCACGTCTTCGACGCCGAGGCCAGTCTTCGCGCTGCAATGTGTGGCGTCGGTCGCGTCGATGCCGATCACGTCCTCGATCTCGGCGATCGCGTTTTCGGGGTTCGCCGCCGGCAGATCGATCTTGTTCAACACCGGCACCACTTCGACGCCGAGCTCGATGGCCGTGTAGCAGTTGGCGACGGTTTGCGCCTCCACGCCCTGGCTCGCGTCGACGACGAGCAGCGCGCCTTCGCACGCGGACAGGGAGCGGCTGACTTCGTACGAGAAGTCGACGTGCCCGGGGGTGTCGATCATGTTCAGGTTGTAGACCTGGCCATCGCGCGCGCGATACGACAACGCGGCGGTTTGCGCCTTGATGGTAATGCCGCGCTCGCGCTCGAGATCCATCGAGTCGAGCACCTGAGCTTCCATCTCGCGGTCGGACAGACCACCACAAATCTGGATGATGCGATCGGCGAGCGTCGACTTGCCATGGTCGATGTGCGCAATGATCGAGAAGTTACGAATATGATCCATTCAGTGCCGATCAAGCGAAAAGGCGCGCCCGGACAATAGCGGAGCACGCCTTGTAAGTAGGTGAAAAACCTATCTATTTTAGCCGAAAAGCCCCTCGGCCGGCGCATCTTGCATAGCGCGGGCCTCAAGACGGCGTCGAGGAGGCGAGAAATTTACCGGGCGCATCGAAGCGAGTCGCCGCAAACATGTGCATGTATCGCGCGAATCACATGCCGCGCGGATGTAAATCAGGATGCCGCCGCGACACGCGACGCATGCGCCGCCAATGCTGCGCGCACTCGCGCTTCGTCGAGATGGTAGTGGCACAACTCGACGCCATCGCATACCAGCACCGGCACCAACTCGTTGTAACGCGCTTCGAGCAACGGATCGCTGTCGACGTCGATCACCGCGACTTGCGCCCCGAACTCGGCCAGCAACGGCTCGAGCGCGGCGCGCATGTCCTCGCACAGATGGCACCACGCGCGCCCATACAGCGTGAGCGATGCCGTCTTCGTCATTTCTGCGCGCCGCGCGGACGGACCGGCACAAACTGCGTGTTGTCGCCGCGACGAACCAGCAACGCGACCATCTTCTGCGAATCGAGGTGTGAGGTCAGTTCGTCGAACTGTTTCGCGCTCGTCACATCGGTGTCGCCAACCCGCAGGATGATGTCGCCCTTTTGGAGCCCGACACGGGCTGCCGGACCGTCGACAGCGTCGATCTGCACGCCGTTCTGAATCTTCAGCGTTTTCTGCTGGTCGGCGGGAATATCGCTCACCGCGATGCCAAGCGCGTTGGTCGCGCGCTGCTTCGGCGCCTGCGGCTTCTTCTGGTCCGCTTTCGCGACCTTATCCTGCTGCATTTCTGCGATCGTGATCGGCAGTTCGCGCGTCTGACCCTTGCGCCAAATCGAGATCGACGTCTTCGTGCCCGGCTTCGTATCGCCGACCATACGCGGCAGGTCCGTCGCGGTGTCGACCGAATGACCGTTGAACTTCAGGATGATGTCGCCCGGCTGCACGCCGGCCTTGTCGGCCGGGCCGCCCGGTTCGACGCTGCTGACGAGCGCGCCCTGCGCCTTCGGCAAACCGAGCGAATCTGCGACGTCCTTCGTCACCTCACCGATCGCCACCGCGATGCGGCCGCGCACCACCTTGCCCGAACTCTTCAGCTGATCGGCCACGCGCATCGCTTCGTCGATCGGAATCGCGAACGAAATGCCCATGAAACCGCCGGTGCGGCTATAAATCTGCGAATTGATGCCGATCACTTCGCCCTGCATGTTGATCAGCGGGCCGCCCGAGTTGCCCGGATTGACGGCCACGTCGGTCTGGATGAACGGCAGGTAGTCGCCGGTGTCGCGTCCCTTCGCGCTGACAATACCGGCCGTCACCGTGTTTTCGAGACCGAACGGCGATCCGATCGCGACGACCCATTCGCCGACGCGCACCTTGTTCGAATCGCCGATCGTGATGGTCGGCAGATTCGACGCGTTGATCTTCACGACCGCGACGTCGGTTCGGTCGTCGACCCCGATCAGCTTCGCCTTGAATTCGCGCTTGTCGGTCAGCGTCACGTAAATCGTGTCCGCGTCGTCGACGACGTGCGCGTTGGTCATCACGTAGCCGTCCGCCGACAGGATGAAGCCCGAGCCCACGCCGCTGTTCTGTTCGGGGTCGGTGTTGTCCTGTGAATCCGGGCTGCCGCCGCTGCCGCCCCCCCCTCCACCACCGCCGTTATCACCACCGCGCGGTGATTGCGGTGACTGCGGCAATGGAATCCCGAAGAAGCGCCGGAAGAACTCCGACATATCGCCGTCGTCCATACCCGGCGGCAGGCCGCCGCGGGAACTACTGTTCGACACGCGCGTTGTCGTGCGAATGTTGACGACCGCCGGGCCGACCTTGTCGACGAGGTCAGTGAAGTCGGGCAGATTGGCAGCGGGAGCCGCCGATGCCATATGCGGCACAAGCGGCAAACACGCCGCCACCACTACGGCCGCGAGGAATTTGCGCACCGAGAAAGTCGTCATATCGTAGCAAGCCGAGGGATTTCAGGATTCGGAAGGGTTACTTCGGAGCTTTGTATTCTATGGCAGACGCGAATTGCTGCAATGTGGTTTGGGGCACCTCACCAAGCAGGGTAATCCAGAAGTCACCCTGACGCTTGACCAGGACGTGCGTCGCGCCGCTATCGCCTGTGCCCTCTTTGCGCGTGTTGTTCTCGACCGGCTCGACGAAAACCGAAATCGCCGCGAGGCCGTCGGAAAACACGGCCTGGTCGACGGGGATCGGCGGCTGCCCTGCCTCGCGCGACGCCATCGGACGGCGCAACTGACGGATGATATGGAAGCCCCGCACCGACGGATTGATTTGCCAACCCTGCGCGGCCATGTCGACCGGCTCGACTGGCGGACGCACGACCGTCCAGCCCGTGAGATTGCGGATGCCGTTGACGATGCCCGCCTTGTCGACCGGCACGCCGATGCGGACCTGCGAAAACGACAGTTGCTCGAGCACCTGGCCGCTCGGGTCGAGCGTCTGCGCGCGCAGCAGCAGACCGGTCTTCTTGTCGGCCCACAGCTTGTACGCGAACCGGTAGGCGTCTTTCGGATCGAGTTCCATCACGAGACTGTCGACGCCCGCGACGCGGTCATCGCCCAGCATCTTCGGCTCGTAGACGGACAGAACCTGCTCGCCGTTCACGGACAGCAGCGCGGGGAACGAATCTTTGTTCTGCCGCTTTTCGAAGACCACGATACGCCGTTCCGGCAGGAACGTGTACATGTCGTCGTTGTGGCGGAGCATTTTGCGCGGCTTACCGTCGAGGCTTTCGAGCTGCTCGAATTCGCCGTCCGTATGCGTGGAGTAATGCGCGATACGCAACGTCTGCACGAAATTGCCGCGCTGATAGACGAAGGCGCCCTCATAGTTCTGCTGCTGGGCGGCCTGATGAATGCGGTCGAGCAGTTCCGCGGCCGTGCGACGGGCAACGACCGGATCGTCTTGAGCGAAGACCCGCGGTGTAGCGGACAACAACACAGCTGCACAGAACAGAAATGCTGGCAACCGCCCCCAGATAGTCGTTTTATTGAACCGCGGAGTCTGCATCAAACTATTGGCCCTGCGTGGAGACTGAGGCAGCGCGAATTACCGGCATCGAGCCTGCCATCGCCGGTTGCTGCGCGAATTGCTGATGAGCTTCGAGGTATTGATCGAGGCTCGCGTCGCGAATGATGTTGGAGTCTTGCGCGGGCACCGAGGCCATGGCGACACGCTGCACCGGGTCGCCGCGCGACTGGAGCGAAGCGAGCTGGGAACCCGAACCACCCGGCACGCCCTGCAGCTGCGGCACGACGATCCAGGTCAACGTAGCGGCCGCGGCAGCGACGGCAAAAGCCGGCACGACCCGCCGGCGCAGCCCGAGCAGGCGGCGGGTGACCGACGCGGACGCGGCGGCTGGCGCCAGCACATGCGGCTCACTTTCGAGGCGCGCGGCAAAACCGCTTAGAAAGGCGCTGCTCCGTGCCGGGCTGACTGCCAGATCGTCGGAACGTAGCGCGTCGCCGATCAGGTGGTAGCTCGACCAGGCCGCGCGATCATCGCCGTCCAGTTCCGCAAAAAACTTGTCCAGATTCAGATGCTCTTCGCCGAACAATTCACCGTCGACGAAAGCGGACAGACGCTCGCCGCGCGAGCCCGCTTGCGATTGCATCGAGACCGACCCCATGATGCTCCCCATCTTCCAAATAACCCCGTAGTGACACCACTAATCCAGATATTGCACCGCTGCCCCGCCAAGCCAGCTGGACGCTCAGAGACGTCTACCAGCGCTTGCCCTCGGGTGTGTCAAGCAACGGTCGCAATTTTGCCGCAATGGCTTCGCGAGCGCGGAAAATTCGTGATCTGACTGTGCCAATTGGGCAACCCATCATCTCAGCGATTTCCTCGTAGCTCAAACCCTCAATTTCTCGAAGAGTAATGGCGGTGCGCAATTCTTCCGGTAAAACCGCCATCGCAGCATTGACCGTCTCAGCGATCTGCTTGCTCATCAACATCGACTCAGGCGTGTTGATATCCCTTAGTTGGTCAGCGTCGGAGAAAGTTTCAGCTTCTTCAGCATCCGCTTCGGTCGAGGTCGGCGCGCGCCGGCCCTGGGTGGCAAGGTAGTTCTTCGCGGTATTGACCGCAATCCGGTACAACCACGTATAAAACGCCGACTCGCCGCGAAACTGCGGCAACGCGCGATAGGCCTTGATAAATGCGTCCTGCGCGACGTCTTCGACTTCGGCGGGGTCCCGCACGAGACGCGAGATCAGCCGGAGAATCTTGCGGTGGTATTTGGAGACCAGAAGCTCGAACGCGGCCTTGTCGCCCTTCTGGACGCGTTCGACCAGCACCTGATCAATTTCTTTTTCGCTCACCTGATAAATCCGTTAACTATAGGGCGCATGGCGGGGGACCATTGTAGCGTCCCCCTCGTGAGGGCACGTTACTACGGTAACAGCGGTTACAGTCGTTACAGTCAGGCGCCGGCCGCACGCCGGCCCAGCACGGAAAGTTCGCGGAAAACAGTGGGCGGCAGCGCGTCGGCGGCGATTATCAGGGAGCGCGTACGGCCCGGCGGCACACGCATGAGGGCACGCCTCCGACCGCCCTCGGGCGCGAGCGCGAGCACCAGCAGACGGCTGCTCCACTGCGCGCAACCGACGATGCGACCTCGCGCGAGCAATTCACCTGCGCGGTTCCAGGCGGAAATCTCACCCATCGCGAAATGCAGCGCGGCGGGCTGCGCCGCGTCATGCCTCGCCGCGCACAGTGCAAGGACCGCTGCGACGGCGAGCGTCAACGCCGCGGCCGGCCACGCGCCCAACCGCGGTGCGAGGCAGGTATAAACGGCTAACGTCGCAATCAGCATGAACGCCCCCGCCGCGGCACGCATTCCGACAGAGCGACGCAACGCAATCCGCTGCGTCGTCGTGCTCAACGTTGCCGGTGCGGGGGAAAGCGCCGGCGAAGCCGGCGTCGTGAACTGATGCGTCACCCGTGACCAGGCGATCAGGCGCGCTTGATCACCAGCGTGCCGTTCGTGCCGCCGAACCCGAACGAGTTCTTCAGCGCGACGTCGATCTTCATGTCCCGCGCGGTGTTCGCGCAGTAATCCAGATCGCAGGCCGGGTCCTGGTTGAAGATGTTGATGGTCGGAGGCGAGACCTGGTGATGCACGGCGAGCACCGTGAACACCGACTCCAGACCGCCGGCGCCGCCCAGCAGGTGACCCGTCATCGACTTGGTCGAATTGACGACCATGTCCTTCGCGTGGTCGCCGAACGCCCGCTTGATGCCGGTCGTTTCCGCCAGATCGCCGAGCGGCGTGGACGTGCCGTGCGCGTTCAGGTAGTTCACCTGATCGCCGTTGATGCCCGCGTTCTTCATCGCGGCGAGCATGCAGCGGCGGGCGCCGTCGCCGTCTTCGAGCGGCGCGGTCATGTGATACGCATCGCCGCTCATGCCGTAGCCGCCGATTTCCGCGTAGATCTTCGCGCCGCGCGCCTTTGCGTGCTCGTATTCTTCGAGCACCATCACGCCGGCGCCTTCGCCCAGCACGAAGCCGTCGCGGTCTTTGTCCCACGGACGGCTCGCGGTCGCCGGATCATCATTGCGTTGCGACAGCGCGCGCGCCGCCGCGAAGCCGCCGATACCGAGCGGCGACACGGTCGATTCCGCGCCGCCGGCGATCATCACGTCGGCGTCGCCGTATTCGATCAGGCGCGAAGCCTCGCCGATGCAGTGCAGACCGGTCGTGCACGCGGTGACGATCGACAGATTCGGACCCTTGATGCCGAACTTGATCGACAGGTGGCCGGAGATCATGTTGATGATCGAAGCCGGCACGAAGAACGGCGAAATGCGACGCGGGCCGCGATTGAGCAATTCGGTTTGGGTGATTTCGATCATCGGCAGACCGCCGATGCCCGAACCGACCACTACGCCGATGCGCTCCGAATTCTCGTCGGTGACTTCGAGCCCGCTGTCCTGCATCGCCTGGATGCCCGCGGCCACGCCGTAGTGGATGAACGTATCCATGTGGCGCGCTTCCTTGCCGGGGATGTAGTCCTCGATATTGAAGCCCTTCACCTCGCCGGCGAAACGAGTCGAGAAGTTCGACGCATCGAACTTCGTGATATTGGCAATCCCAGACTTGCCGGCGACCAGATTGGCCCAGCCATCGGCAACATTATTGCCAACAGGCGAAATCAGCCCCAGGCCTGTAACAACAACACGACGGCGGCTCACGGTAACCCCTTTTTCATAGATGACAAAAAGCAAAAGCCACAGCGGCCACAGGAATCGCCCTGTGTGCCCTGTGGCTGTTTAAGTCGGCAATCGCGCGGAAAGTTGCGCTGTCAACATCGCTGGCTCCTGCGTGGCAAGCGGCACGGCAGGGCGTCATGCGCGGCCCGTGCAGAAACGCAGGCGCGAATGACCTTAGGCCTTGACGTTCGCGCGAGCGTAGTCGATCGCTTGCTGAACGGTGGTGATCTTCTCGGCTTCTTCATCCGGAATTTCCATGCCGAATTCGTCTTCGAGGGCCATCACGAGCTCAACGGTGTCGAGCGAGTCGGCGCCGAGATCGTTCACGAACGACGCTTCGTTCTTGATTTCCGCTTCCGCAACGCCCAGTTGTTCCGCGACGATCTTCTTGACGCGCTGTTCGATATTGTCCATTACCCCTCCAAGGGAAAAGAAGTTCAAAAATACAGGTGCGCGCATTTTATCAGGTTTGACCCGGCAAAAAAGCGGCGCTTCGGGTTCCTGTCAACGCATGCGCCTCGTGCTTCTTGCAAACGCATCAAGGCGCGGATAGTAACTGAATTTGGTTACTGCATGTACATGCCGCCGTTCACGTGCAGCGTCGTGCCGGTGATGTAGCCCGCTTGCGGCGACGCGAGGAACGCGACCGCGTGCGCGATGTCCTCCGGGCTGCCGAGACGGCCGAGCGGAATCTGCGTTTTCAGCACGGTCTGCTGCTCTTCGGGCAGCGCCTTGGTCATGTCGGTATCGATGAAGCCAGGCGCCACGCAATTGACCGTGATCCCACGGCTGCCGATCTCGCGCGCGAGTGCACGCGTCATGCCCGCGACGCCCGCCTTCGCGGCCGCGTAGTTTATCTGGCCAGGGTTGCCGGCCGAGCCGACCACCGACGTGATGTTGATGATCCGGCCGCCCTTTGCTTTCATCATCGGGCGCAGCACCGCGCGCGACAGACGGAACACCGACTTCAGGTTGGTGTCGATCACCGCGTCCCAGTCGTCGTCCTTCATGCGCATCGCCAGTTGATCCTGCGTAATGCCGGCGTTGTTCACCAGCACGTTCAGCGCGCCGAATTCCTTGACCGTGCCGTCGATCAGCGCTTCGGCCGCCGCCGCGTCGTTGACGTCGAGCACCGCGCCGCGGCCGTTCACCCCGGCCGCTTTGAACGCCTCGGTGATCGCAGTCGCGCCGCTTTCGCTGGTCGCGGTGCCGATGACCGTCGCGCCCTGACGCGCGAGTTCCATCGCGATCGCACGGCCGATGCCGCGCGATGCGCCCGTCACGATTGCGATCTGCTTGTCGAGAGTCTTTTCCATCTGTCAGTCCGGATGCCCTTCAAATAGGGCTCATTGATTCTTGTTGATTCGTCTGTCGAGGGATGCTGCGCCAGCGCGGTCCTGCTTTGCCGATATCCGCTCGTGAAAGCGCGCTCAGCCTGCCGTCACGAGCTTCAGCGTTTCTTCCAGCGATGTCGGATCGAACACAGACGCGCCGACCAGATTGCCGTCGATGCGCTTGGTCAGACCCGCAAGGACCTTGCCCGGGCCGCATTCGATCACGTGCGTGACGCCCTGCGCGGCCATTGCCTGCACGCATTCGACCCAGCGCACCGCACCAGCCGCCTGACGCACCAGCGCGTCCTTGATCTTGGCCGGCTCGTTGACCACGGCGACGTCGACGTTGTTGATGACGGGAATCGACGGCACCTGCACGTCGATGCTCGCGAGGTATTCGCGCAATTGATCCGACGCTGGCTTCAGCAGCGACGAGTGGAACGGCGCCGACACCGGCAGCGGCAGCGCGCGCTTCGCACCCTTCGCCTTCGCGACTTCGCAGGCTTTCTCGACTGCGCCTTTGTGGCCCGCGATCACGACTTGCGCCGGCGCATTGAAATTGACCGCTTCGACGACGCCCGCCGCCGACGCTTCCGCGCAGACCGCGCGCACCGTGTCGTCGTCCAGGCCGAGAATCGCGGCCATACCCCCTTCGCCCACCGGCACCGCGGTTTGCATCGCCTGCGCGCGAAAACGCACGAGCGGCACCGCGTCGCGAAACGCTAGCGCGCCGGCCGCGACGAGCGCCGTGTATTCGCCGAGGCTATGGCCGGCGACGATCGCCGGCGCCGGGCCGCCCGCCTGCTGCCACGCGCGATAGGTCGCGTAGGCCGCAGTCAGCATGACCGGCTGGGTGTTGGTGGTGAGATTGAGATCTTCGGCGGGGCCTTCGGCGATCAGCTTGCCGAGGTCCTGGTTGAGTGCGTCGGAGGCTTCCTGAACCGTCTCACGCACGACTGCGTGATCGGCGAATGCGTTGAGCATGCCGACCGCCTGCGAGCCCTGCCCAGGAAAAACGAACGCGAATTTCATATCGTCCCCAAAATCTGTTTAATCGGATGTGGCGGCCGGCCGCGGCTGCCAGATGGCGCACGGTATTACTCCGGCCGCGCGGGCGCCGCCAGCGACGCCCTGCGATACGCCGTCGCGCTCAGTAGCGAATGACCGAGGCGCCCCACGTGAAGCCGCCGCCGACGCCTTCGATCAGCACGTTCTGGCCACGCTTGATGCGGCCGTCGCGCACCGCGACATCGAGTGCAAGCGGAATGGACGCCGCCGACGTATTGCCGTGCTCGCCCACCGTGACGACCATGCGCTCCTGCGGCAGGCCGAGCTTGCGGCAGGTGCTTTGCATGATGCGGATATTGGCCTGATGCGGAATCAGCCAGTCGATCTGCTCGGGCTTCAGATCGGCTTTTTCCAATGCTTCGATTGCGACCTTCTCGAGCACGTTGACGGCGAGCTTGAACACCGCCTGACCGTCCATGTGCAGGAACGCGCTGCCGGCGACCACGCCGCCGTTGACGTTGCCCGGCGTGCACAGAATGTTCGAATGGCTGCCGTCCGCGTGCAGCGCGCTCGAGAGCACGCCAGGTTCGTCGGAGGCCTGCAGGATCACAGCGCCGGCGCCGTCACCGAACAGCACACAAGTGGTGCGGTCGTTGAAATCGAGAATGCGCGAGAAGGTTTCCGCGCCGACCACGAGGGCCGTGCGATGCTGGCCAGTGCGAATCAGGCTGTCGACCGTCGCGACCGCGTAAGCGAAGCCGGAGCAGACCGCCTGCACGTCGAACGCGGCGCCCTGATTCTTGATGCCGAGCTTGTTCTGCAGCAGACAGGCGGTGCTCGGGAACACGAAGTCGGGTGTGGAGGTGGCGACGACGATCAGGTCGATGGACTGCGGATCGATGTCCGCCGCTTCGATCGCGCGCTGCGAGGCGATCAACGCTAGGTCGCTGGTCGTGACGTCCGGATCGGCGAAGTGACGCGCATGGATGCCCGTGCGAGCGACGATCCATTCGTCGCTCGTTTCGACACCTTGCCTGGCAAGACGCTCAGCCAGATCCTGATTGGTGACGCGGTTGGGCGGCAGACAGCTGCCGGTGCCCAGCACGCGGGAGTAGATTGTGGATTGAGCCATTATGCCTTCGAGGATTGCGCAGCGTAGGGCTCGGCCGGCTGGCCTGCGATCGGGCTTGCGTGACCCGCACCGCTTGCGTCGCGCGCCGCCTGTTCGAGAGAACCTGCGTTCTCTTCCATCGCTCGCGCAAGGCGCTCCAGCACGCCGTTTTTGACGGCATCATACCCGCGTTTGATAGCCCACTCAAACGCGTAGGCATCGGCGGAACCGTGGCTTTTGATCACGAGACCGCGCAAGCCGAGCAGCGCAGCGCCGTTGTATTGCCGATGGTCGACGCGTTTCTTGAAGCGCATCAATACCGGCAGCGCGAGCACCGCCATCACCTTGGTCAGCCACGAACGGCCAAACTCTTCCTTGATGATGTTGGACAGCATCTGCGCGAGACCTTCCGACGTCTTCAGCGCGACATTGCCGACAAAGCCATCGCAGACGATTACGTCGACGGTGCCCTTGTAGATGTCGTCGCCTTCGACATTGCCGTGAAAGTTCAGTGTACTCGCACGCAGCAGTTCGCCGGCGCGCTTGATGATGTCGTTGCCCTTGATGACTTCTTCGCCGATGTTGAGCAGGCCGATAGTGGGCCGCTCTTTTCCTTCGAGCGCGGACACGAGCGCGTGCCCCATCTCGGCGAACTGCAGCAAGTGCTGCGGCTCGCAGTCGACGTTGGCGCCCAGGTCCAGCATCATCGTATAGCCGGTGGGATTGGGCAGGGCGAACGCGATGGCCGGGCGTTCGATGCCCGACAGCGTTTTCAGCACATAACGCGAGACCGCCATCAGTGCGCCGGTGTTACCGGCGGAAATGCAGGCTTGCGCCTCGCCTTCCTTGACGCGATTCAGCGCCACGCGCATCGACGAATCTTTTTTCTTGCGCAGCGCGACCTCGACCGGATCGTCCATCGCGACGACCTCGGTAGCAGGCACGACGGTCAGCGCCGGCAGATCCTGAGCCTTGAGCTTCTTCAGCTGCGCACGAATCGCACTTTCAATGCCGACGAGCAGCAACTGCGCATCGGGATGCGAACGAACGAAGTTGACGGCAGCGGGAACGGTCACGGACGGGCCGTGGTCGCCTCCCATGCAATCTATCGTGAGCTTTACTGTCATGGAGTGCGACGAATTTCAGACACAAAAAAGCGGCAGTTGAATGCCGCCTTTTTGCCGAACCGGGAAAATGTCAAGCGAGCCGATCGCTACGCGAAACGCCACAGGGCGCATCGCAGTCGACGATTAGTCGTTCTTCGTCTTGACTACTTTCTTGCCGCGATAGTAGCCGTTCGGGCTAATGTGGTGACGCAGATGCACTTCGCCCGTGCTCGGCTCGACGGCCAGCGGCGCTGCCGTCAGGAAATCGTGCGAACGGTGCATGCCGCGCTTCGACGGCGACTTCTTGTTTTGTTGAACTGCCATGACTAAAACTCCAAAAAATTTTCCGAATTCTAACACAGCCCGATACGGACTTAACCACTGGCCGAATGGCCAATGCGCCAGCATCGCGCCCCCTGCAACTATTCAGTGCTTCTTGCCGCCCGGTTCGTCGCGTTTCAAACTCTCAAGCGCCGCGAACGGATTGCGCCGCTCGCTGGATTGATCCGGCTCGCCGACATCGCCAGCTTCGTGCTGCGCGGCTTCGTCACCCTCCCCTTCACTGCCGTCCGCGCCCGAAACAAGGCTCTCGTGCACTTCAGGACAGACCTCGTGTTTGGGCACGAGCGGCAAGGAAAGCAGCAACTCTTCTTCGATCAAGTCGATGAGATCGAACTGGCGCGAGCCCACGATCACCTCGACTTCATCCTCGTCGAGCGGAAACTCTTCGGCTTCCGCCTCCGTACTGACGATCCGGTAAGTTGCATCGACGTTGAACGACTGCGAATACGGCGTCAAGCACCGCTGGCATTCGAGCCACGCGGCACCATGAATCGCCAGCCGCAGATAAGGCTGGGGACCTTCGGTGCCGTCGTCCTGCAATTCCGGCTGCGTCGTCCCTTCGGCCTGCCATGTGAACGCGGTGTCGCGATCTGGCGCTTCCGCCGGGACTTCGTTTAACATGCGCGGCAGTTGCGAGACGCGCACGACACCCGCGGCCTGACGCCCACTCCGCGCAAATTCGAACAGATCGAGTTCATGCGGGTCGGACAGACCTGCAGGTTTGCCAGGATGTTGAGTCATGTGCGCTCCTGCGTCGGCAAGCAAGTTGCCGGGGTGATTCGCGAAGGACGATCAGATCCGCCGCGAAGATAATCCGGTGTGCGAGGCAGCCAATGGCCGTTGCGCCCAACCTCGCCGAGCTTTCTTCGACCTTCCGGCTGCCGAAAAATTGGCGAACGCGCGAGGCCCTTCAAGCGTAAGCATACCGTGAAAAGCCCAAAATCATATCCGTTTTGTCTTTTCGAGTCAAACACTTAAGCCCGTACGCACACGAGCCTCGCGCGACCCCGTACGACCCGCCTCTTCCGTTGCCCGCAAACCCATGTCAGATTCCCCCAAACGCCCGCCACGCCTGATTCTGGCGTCGAGTTCGCAGTATCGCCGTGAGTTGCTCGAACGCCTGCGCGTGCCGTTCGACATCATCGTACCCGCGATCGACGAAACCCCTCTCGCCGGCGAAACGCCCGAAACCACTGCGCTGCGCCTCGCCGAATCCAAAGCCCGCGCGGTCGCCCGAGGCCTCGCCACCACCGAACCCGCTCTCGTGATCGGCTCCGACCAGATCGCCACCTACGACGGCCTGCAGATCGGCAAACCCGGCACGCATGACAGGGCGCTTGCGCAATTGCAGGCGATGCGTGGTCGCGAGGTGCTGTTCCATAGCGCACTATGTCTGTTCGACAGCGCGACGAACAGCGCGCAGACCGTCGACGTGATCACCCGCGTCCGCTTTCGCGACCTGCCGGACGCGGCGCTCGACGCCTATCTGCGCGCCGAAACACCCTACGACGTGGCCGGCAGCGCCAAATCCGAAGGACTCGGCATCGCGCTGCTGGAGGCGATCCATTCCGACGACCCGACCGCGCTCGTCGGCCTGCCGCTTATCGCGTTATCGCACATGCTGCTCGCGGCCAACTATCCGCTTCTGGGTGCATGATGACCGGTACGCTCTATCTGATTCCGAACACGCTCGGCGAAGGCGACGCAAGCGCACTGGAGCTGGTACTGCCCGCGCCCGTGCGCGCCCGTGCGGCGTCGCTTCACTATTACATTGGCGAAAACGCGAAAACCACGCGCGCGTTCCTGAAAAAAGTCGGCACCGAACGGCCGATTCAGGAGATCGAGATTCGCGAACTGAACGTCAATACGCCGGCTGGGGAAATCGACAAGCTGCTCGCGCCGCTGCTCTCGGGCACCGACGCTGGCCTCGTCTCCGAGGCTGGCTGCCCGGCAGTCGCGGACCCGGGCGCGCTACTTGTGCGACGCGCGCACGAGCGCGGCGTGAAGGTCGTGCCGCTGGTCGGGCCGAGTTCGATCCTGCTCGCGCTTATGGCGTCGGGGCTGAACGGCCAAAGCTTCGCGTTTCACGGATACCTGCCCGTCGACGCGGCCGAGCGCGCCAAACGTCTGCGCGATCTCGAGCAGCAGTCGCGCAAGAGCAAGCAAACGCAGATCTTCATCGAAACGCCGTACCGGAATCGCGCGTTGCTCGATACGTTGCTCACGACCTGCGCGCCGTCGACGCTCGTGTGCGTGGCCGCCGATCTGACGCTGCCGAGCGAAGTCATCGCAAGCCGGAGCGTTGCGGACTGGAAAAAGAAGCCGGAGATCGACCTCCATAAGCGGCCGGCGATTTTTCTGATTCTGGCGGCCTGAGCGCGGCCCCGGCCGGGCGGCGAACAGCAGGCCGCGCCGAAGCCTGCACGCAAGACAAAGCCCGCGCGATCGGCCAAGCCGACCCGCGAGCTTCTTTCCTTACTGCGGGTTCAACGCAGGTTCATTTTCGCGCCGAGCGCCATCGCCCGAACCGCGCCGGCGCCGACCGCGGCGCCGAATTTGCGCGCAACGCGATCCGTGATGCTCTCCTTTACCGTGTAATCGACGATATCCGGTGCCTTGAAGATCTCTCGCGCAACATAATCCGCATTACCCAAACCGTCCGCGAGGCCCAATTCGACGCTCTTCTGCCCCGTCCAAAACAGACCCGAGAACATGTCCGGTGTCTCATGCAGACGCTTGCCGCGCCCCTGACGCACGGCGTCGATGAACTGCGCGTGGATCTGATCGAGCAAAACCTGCGCATGTTCGTCCATCTTCGGCGTCTCAGGCGAGAACGGATCAAAAAACCCTTTGTTCTCTCCCGAGGTGTGCAGCCGGCGCTGAATCCCCAGCTTGTCCATCAGACCAGTGAAACCGAAGCTGTCCATCAAAACGCCGATCGAACCGACGATGCTCGCCTTGTCGACATAAATCTTCTCCGCGGCCGCGGCCGCGTAGTAACCGCCGGACGCGCACATATCCCCAACTACGACATACAGCGGAATAGACGGATATTTCCCGCGCAAACGCCGAACTTCGCTGTTGATAATGCCCGCCTGGACCGGACTGCCGCCCGGGCTATTGCAATAGAGAATCACCCCCGCGGTATTGGAATCTTCGAATGCGGAATCGAGGGCAGTGTTGATATCTTCTGCGTTCGCGTTCGTATCCGTCGAGATCTCACCGTCAAGCGACACCATCGCCGTATGCCGGCCGGTAGTGGCGACCCGCTCGCCCGAAAAACTCAGCACACCCCACACTACCAGTGCGAGGACTCCGAGGAACAGGAAGCGGAAAAAAATCCGCCAGCGCCGCGCGGCGCGTTGCTCATTGATCGCGGCGAGCGCGATGCGCTCGAGAGCGGCACGCTCCCAGCCGGGCCGGTCGGCGGGCGCACCCGAGCGGTCTCCTGAGGCAGGGTCCTTTCCGGGGGTCAAATTGTCGGACATGCGGACAGTAGATAAATTGGAGAGGAAATCAGCGCGTGACGGGCAGCAATTCGCCGTCAGGCAACCAGAATACCGCACGGCCCTCAGGCGTATCGCGTTCCTCGACCTGCAGGGCACGCAATCTGCCTCCACGACACGGACCACCGACGCATTTGCCGGTATCCGGCGCGTAAATCGCGCCATGTGTCGCGCACATCAAGTATAAGCCGGACGATTCGAAGAACTGCCCTTCCTGCCAGTCGAGTTCCATCGGCACGTGAGCGCAGCGGTTCAGATAGCCGTAGGCGCAGCCATCATAGCGGACGAAAAACACCACGGCATCCTGCCCGCCGAGCCGCGCGTCGCGCCGGATGCCTTCGCCACCGTCGACCAGCTCCTCGGCCGCGCAAATGCGCACTGCCTGCGCAGTCGCGGCCGTCGCAGCATTCACGCCGTCGGCGCTCATGCGTTCTCCCGCAGCCAGCTGGACAAATCGCTGATGCTCGAAGCAACGAACTTCGGCGACATCGCATTCAGCGAATTCGCCGGATGCGCGCCGTAAGTCACGCCGATGCCCGCCACGCCGGCGTTGAGCGCCATCTGCAAGTCGTGCGTCGTATCGCCGATCATGACCGTGCGCGCCGTATCCTGCCCCAACTCACGGGTAAGCTCGTGCAGCATTGCCGGATGCGGCTTCGAGAAGGTTTCGTCAGCGCAACGCGTGCCGTCGAACAGGCTCGTCAGACGTGCCTGATCGAGCGCGCGATTGAGCCCGACGCGACTCTTGCCGGTGGCGACCGCAAGCAGATAGCCGACATCGCGCAACTCCTGAAGCATCTTGCGCACGCCGGGGAATAGCTCGGTGGTCTGATCCTTTACCAGAAAATGAAAGCGATAACGCTCAGAAAGCCGCGAATAGTCGGCCGGATCGAGCGTCGGCGCGGCGATCTGCAGTGCGTCGCGCAGGCCTAGGCCGATTACATAGCTCGCGGCTTCGTCGGCGGGTACCGGCAGGCCGAGATCGCGACACGCTGCCTGGATGCTGCGCGTGATATGCGCGGTCGAATCCATCAGCGTGCCATCCCAGTCAAACACGATCAGGTCAAATTGCTCTCTAGCCATGCAAGGTCGTCTCCGGGTTAGACCCAGTGCGTAGTTCGTTGAGTTGTTCTATAAAGCCGCGGCAGTCGGCCGGCAGCGGCGCCTCGATTTGCAACGGCGCGCCGGTGGCCGGATGCGTGAGCTTGAGCCGGTGAGCGTGCAGGAACATACGCTTGATCCCGGGCTTCGCGCCCGCGCGGGCAAGAGCCTTGTTAAGCGCGAAATTGCCGTATTTGGCGTCGCCGACGATCGGTAGTGCCAGATGCTGCAAATGCACGCGAATCTGGTGCGTGCGCCCCGTCTTCAGTTCTGCCTCCAACAGCGCGTATTCCGGCCAGCGGTCGACCAGATTGAAGATCGTGTGCGACGCGAGCCCATCGGCCTGCACGCGCACGCGGCGCTCGCCGTCGGCGGTCAGGTACTTGTGCAGCGGCTCCTTCACCGCTCGACGGCGCCCCCAGTCGCTTGCCCATTCGCCGTGCACGCAAGCGTAGTAGCGCTTGTCCATCCGGTTGTCGCGGATCTGCTCGTGCAGATTGACGAGCGCCGCGCGCTTCTTCGCAAGCATCAGGATGCCCGAGGTCTCGCGATCCAGCCGGTGCACGAGTTCGAGAAACTTCGCCTGGGGCCGGGCCTCGCGCATCTGCTCGATCACGCCGAACGCAACTCCGCTGCCGCCGTGGACCGCGACGCCGGCTGGCTTATCGATCACCAGCAAATGCTCGTCTTCGAACAGAATGCGAAAGCCCGCCGCGGGCACGGGCACCTGGGCTACGGCCTGATTCGGCTGGGCGATGCGGATCGGCGGCACACGCACCAGATCGCCCAGTTCGAGCCGGTATTGCGCATCGATCCGGCCCTTGTTGACGCGCACTTCGCCGCTACGCAGGATGCGGTAAATATGGCTTTTCGGCACGCCCTTGCAGACGCGCAGCAGGAAATTATCGATGCGCTGACCAGCCGATCGGTCGTCGATTTCGATCAGCGAAACCTGGTCGCCTGAAACCGAGCCTTCGACCGCGCCTGCAACCGATCTCTGGGATGTTTTGCCTAACTCTTTCATTCTGAATATAATTTGCCCAGCAGTCCGCGACGGCCGGCGCAGTGTCCGCACAGCGTACGGAATGCGAGTGGATTGCGCGAGCGCAAGCGATAAACCGTTATTTTACTTGCGCCGGGGTCTGGTTGCTCGCCCTGAAAATGAGATGCAACAAGTTGCACGCACGAAGTCAGCCCCCGGCAGGGACGGCGCCCGCAGGCGCGTTCGGCCAAGGTCGGCTTCGACGGTAACGGAATTTTGGTAAAAAAGAATTTAGCTTCCAGCTTCGTGATCCGGGTGGTATGACGCCCTGCTGGACGAAGCTGCAAGTCGCGAAAATACGGCGTGCGCCCGAGGCGTCTTGTAGAAAGTACAAGACATGGCGACGTCAAAAGAAAGGCGAGACACCCCCAGCAGGAAAAGACGCGCCGCCTGCGCGAACTTCCCGTTGCGGCATGACCGCGGACTTCGGCCCTCCGCTCGTGCGCCCAGTTGGCGCGCCGGCTTCACAGGACGAAGACTTATGAAGGTCTGCTGGCTAAACGCGGCGTGTCAGGCCATGATTTGAAGCCGTGTTCGCATGTGCCCTGCGGCACCGTGCCCATCTTTTAATCGGGCCGGGCCCTCTCAGGCAATTCTCCCGCCATCTTTCCCGCTCCAGCGTGCTTGTGAAAACACAATAAGACGCGGCACGCCTGCCCTTTACGCTCTCGCGACTGACAACCGCGCAGCCGGGCCGGCGAGGCCGCTCTGGAGCCGTTCAATGAAACGAATGTTGTTCAATGCGACGCAGCAGGAAGAACTGCGCGTCGCCATCGTCGATGGGCAAAAACTCATCGACATTGACATCGAAACCGCCGGGCGCGAACAGCGCAAAGGCAATATTTACAAGGGCATCATCACGCGCATCGAGCCGTCGCTCGAGGCCTGCTTCGTCAACTACGGCGAAGACCGCCACGGCTTCCTGCCGTTCAAGGAAGTCGCCCGCCAGTACTTCCGCGAAGGCGTCGACATGCGTTCCGCACGCATCCAGGACGCGCTGAAGGAAGGTCAGGAACTGATCGTCCAGGTCGAAAAGGAAGAACGCGGCAACAAGGGCGCAGCCCTGACCACGTTCATCTCGCTCGCCGGCCGCTATCTGGTGCTGATGCCGAATAACCCGCGTGGCGGCGGCGTGTCGCGCCGGATCGAAGGCGACGACCGTCAGGAGCTGCGCGAAACCATGGCGCAGCTGCAACTGCCGGAAGGCATGAGCATCATCGCGCGCACGGCTGGTATCGGCCGCAGCGCCGAAGAGCTGCAGTGGGACCTGAACTACCTGATGCAGCTGTGGCGCGCGATCGAAGCCGCGTCGCAAAGCGGCACGGCCGGCCAGCCCATGCTGATCTATCTGGAATCGAGCCTCGTGATCCGCGCGATTCGCGACTACTTCCAGCCCGATATCGGCGAAATCCTGATCGACACGACCGAAATCCATGACCAGGCGCGCGCCTTCATGGACATCGTGATGCCGGACAACGTCGGCAAGGTGAAGCGCTACCACGACGACGTGCCGCTGTTCTCGCGTTTCCAGATCGAGCACCAGATCGAGACCGCGTACTCGCGCACGGTGCCGCTGCCGTCGGGCGGCGCGATCGTGATTGACCACACCGAAGCGCTCGTCGCAATCGACGTGAACTCGGCGCGCGCTACCAAGGGCGCCGACATCGAGGAAACGGCCGCGCGCACGAACCTCGAAGCCGCCGACGAAGTCGCCCGCCAGCTGCGTCTGCGCGACCTGGGCGGCCTGATCGTGATCGACTTCATCGACATGGAATCGGCCAAGAGCCAGCGCGAAGTCGAGCAGCGTCTGAAAGACGCGCTGAAGCACGACCGCGCCCGCGTCCAGATGGGCAAGATCTCGCGCTTCGGCCTGATGGAGCTGTCGCGCCAGCGTCTGCGCCCGGCGCTCTCGGAAGGCAGCCACGTCACGTGTCCGCGTTGTAACGGCACGGGTCACATCCGCGATACCGAATCGTCCGCGCTGCAAGTGCTGCGGATCATTCAGGAAGAAGCGATGAAGGAAAACACCGCGGCGATCCACTGCCAGGTGCCGGTCGAAGTGACCGCCTTCCTGTTGAACGAGAAGCGCGCCGAAATCAACAAGATCGAGTCGCGTTTCAAGGTCAACGTCGTGCTGATCCCGAACAAGCACCTCGACACGCCGCACTACAAGCTCGAGCGTCTGCGTCACGACGACGCGCGCCTCGACGATCCGCGCGCATCGTGGAAGATGGCCGAAGAAGCGGCCCGCGAGCTCGAATCGGAAACCGGCTACAGCAAGCGCACCGAGGAAGTGAAGCCGAAGCAGGAAGCGGCGGTCAAGGGCATCACGCCCGAGAAGCCGGCTCCGAGCGCACCGGTCCGCCCGGCGGCCACCCCCGCGCCGGTCGCGGTGACACCGGCCAGCGGCGGCTTCATTGGCTGGCTGAAGAATCTGTTCGGCATGCAGCCGGCTGCTCCGGCACCTGCCGCGCCGGCCACGGCCGACAAGCAGGCCCGTCCGCAACGCGGCGAACGCACCGAGCGCGGTGAGCGCACGGGCGAGCGCGGCGGCGATCGCAACCGCAATCGCCGTGGCGGCGCAGGGGGCCGCGACGCGGCAGCGCGTGGCGAAGGCGTCACCGGCGGCCGTCAGGCGCAAGGTCAGCAGCCGTCGCAGCGTCGCGAGGAACGGGAAGGCCGCGAGGAACGGGAAGGCCGCGAGGCACGCGAGGGCCGTGAGCCGCGCGCGCCGCGTGAGCAACGCGAACCGCGTGAGGCTCGTGAAGGCCGCGAACCGCGTGAGACTCGCGAGCCGCGTGAAGCACGCGAACGCGACACCCGCGGCGCCGAGCGCGTGGAAGCCGTCGAAGGCACGGCACGCGCCGAACGTCAGGAACGCGGTGAGCGCCGCGAGCGTGGTGAACGCGCTGAACGCGTCGAGCGTGGCGAGCGTCGCAAGCCGCAGGCGGAAGCCGCCGCGGCGCTAACCCAAACCGACACGCAAGCCGCCGACGAACTCGCGCGCAACCGCGCCGCAGCCGGTGAAAACGGCGTGCCGGTCGACCAGGAAGCGGTCGCGCGTGACGGTGAAGAGCGTCGTCGTCGCCGTCGCGGCCGTCGTGGTGGTCGTCGCGAGCGTGAAGAGGACGTGAATGGCAACCTCGCGGCGGACGTCGCGGAAGCGGAAGGTGACAACGTTGCCGCCAGCGACGAAGCGCCGATGCGTGTCGAGCAGCCTGTCGAGCACACGCCTGCGGCCAGTGAAGCGAAGGACGTGACCCCGGTCGAAGTGGTGGTCGCCGCTGTCGCAACGCAAAGCGCCGTCGTCACCGAACTGCATGCGGCAGCCGAAACGCCGGCTCTCGCCGCGGAAAATGCCGCGAAGACCGAAAAGGTCGTGCCGGTCGAGCAGGCTCCGGTGGCGGCGCAACCGGCTATCGAAACGCCGGCGCAAGCAGAGCAAGCCGCGCCGGCCGCGAGCGAACCGGTCGCGCCGGTTGCCCCGGTCGAACCTGCCGCACATGCCGAATCGCCGGCAGTCGAGCCGGCGCTGGAAGCGCAACCGGCCGTCCCGAGCGAACCGCAAGCCGCCCCGGCTGCGCTCGACACCGCGGCTCCGGCCACGATCGTCGAGGCACCGGCAGCCGTGCCGGCACCGCAGGCCGAGATCGTCGAGCCGCAACCGGTCGTCGCACCGGAACCGGCCGTGGCCGAACCGGCGCCCGTCGCTGCGCCCCCGCAGCCGGCGCCCGTGCGCAGCGCAGCGCCCGCCGCCGCATCGGCCGATGCATTGCAGCCGATCCTCGAGCAAGCTGGCCTGATCTGGGTGAACACCGACGCCGACAAACTGCGTGCCGCGCAGGAAGCGGCGGCGCAGACGGTCAAGCCGCCGCGCGTCGTCCGCGAGCGCAAAGCGCTGCCGCCGGTCGACAACACTCCGATGCAACAGGTCGAGACGATCAAGCATCCGCAGTAAGCCGCGTCGTTGTACGTGAAAAAGCCCGCCCTTCCCGGCGGGCTTTTTTTTGGGGCGTTCTGTCCTGGCCGCAAGGCGCGCCACGTCGCTCCCCGTATACCCCGACAACGCGCGCCGTCCGCCTGCCATCACGGGCATTTCCGATAGAATTAATCATCCGCGATCCGTTCAAGCCTCTGACGAAGCACTCCATGCCACGACGCATCATCCCTGTTGCCGATCTCAGCGCGGCGCCGGTCATCACCGGCCCAGTGCAGGCGCCTAGCGGCGCGCTGCACGATGCGCTCGCGCGTCCGCTGCACGACCTGCGCATCTCGGTGACGGACCGCTGCAACTTCCGCTGCGTCTACTGCATGCCGCGCGCGGTGTTCGACAAGGACTATGCGTTCCTGCCGCACAGCGCGCTGCTGAGCTTCGAGGAGATCGAGCGGCTCGCGCAGCAATTCGTCGCGCATGGCGTCGAGAAGATTCGCCTGACGGGCGGCGAACCGCTGCTGCGCAAGAACCTCGAGTTCCTGATCGACCGGCTCGCCCGCTTGACCACCCCTGCCGGCCGCCCGCTCGATCTCACGCTGACCACCAACGGCTCGCTGCTCGCGCGCAAGGCGCGCAGCCTGAAGGACGCCGGCCTCACGCGCGTGACCGTCAGCCTCGACGCGCTCGACGACGCACTGTTTCGCCGCATGAACGACGCCGACTTCGCGGTCGCCGACGTGCTCGACGGCATCGCCGCCGCTCAGGCGGTCGGGCTCGCCCCGATCAAGGTGAACATGGTCGTCAAACGTGGTACCAACGACGGCGAAATCGTCCCGATGGCGCGTCATTTCAGAGGCACGGGCGCGGTGCTGCGCTTCATCGAGTACATGGACGTCGGCACCTCGAACGGCTGGAACATGACCGAAGTGCTGCCTTCCGCCGACGTCGTCACGCGCATCGCCGAGCATTTCCCGCTCGTTCCGCTCGAAGCGCACAGCGCCGCCGAAACCGCGCAACGCTGGGGTTATGCCGACGGCGGCGGCGAGATCGGCGTCATTTCGAGCGTCACCCGCGCGTTCTGCGGCAATTGCACGCGCGCGCGTTTGTCGACCGAGGGCAAGCTGTACCTGTGCCTGTTCGCATCGGGCGGGCATGACCTGCGCGCGCTGTTGCGCGGCGGTGCGAGCGATGCCGAGATCGCCACCGCGATCGCCGAAATCTGGCAGGGCCGCAGTGACCGCTACTCGCAGCTGCGCGGCAGCCAGCCGGCCGATTCGAGCGAGCCGGCCGGGCGTCGCGTCGAAATGTCCTACATCGGCGGCTGAGCGGCCGGCGCATGTCCATCCCCCGCGAACAGATCACTGGCCTCGTGCTTGCGGGCGGGCGCGGCACGCGCATGGGCGGCGTCGACAAGGGGCTGCAGCCGCTGCACGGTGAAGCGCTCGCCGCTCACGTGCTACGACGCCTCGCGCCGCAGACCGGCCCGCTGATGATCAGCGCGAACCACCATCCCGACATCTATGCGGCGCTCGGCGCGCCGTATCGCGCGACGGTCGTCGCTGATACGCTCCCCGACTTTCCCGGCCCGCTCGCCGGCATGCTCGCCGGACTGCGTGCCGCCGGCACGGCCTACCTGCTGAGCGCGCCCTGCGATTCGCCGTGGCTGCCGGCCGACCTCGCCGTGCGCCTCGCTGATGCGCTCGACGCGAACCACGCCGATATCGCGACCGTCACCACCGTCGACACTCATGGCGAAACTTCGCTGCACCCAGTGTTCGCGTTGATGCGCACCGCCGTCGCGGACGACCTGGCCGCCTGTCTGGCCGCAGGGGAACGCAAGGTCCGCGCGTGGTACGCGCGCCACAAGACGGTCGAAGTCGTCTTTGCCGACGAGCGCGCGTTCTACAATGCCAACTCGTTACAAGAACTCGCCGACCTCGAACGTAATCGAGGCCCCGGCTGACATCCGCTCCGGCCGCACGGCAATAGCCGCGCCCGTCTCCGGTCGCGACGCCCAGCCATTCATGACCACGCTCAACGACTTTTCACGCTGCGTCGCGCAGTACGATCCTCATGCGCTACCCGTCCCGGCCGCTCAGGCGATCGTCCGGCAGTGGGCGACGCCCGTGGCGGCCGTCGAGCGCGTGGCGTTGCGCGATGCGCTCGAGCGCGTGCTCGCCGCCGACATCGTGTCGCCGATCGACGTGCCCGCGCACGACAACTCCGCGATGGACGGTTACGCGTTTAATCACGCGGCGCTCACGGCCGGTATGCGAGGCGGCGCGGACAGCGTCGAGCTGACCGTCGCCGGCAAGGCGCTCGCGGGCCATCCGTTCACGGGCCGCGTCGCGGCGAACCAGTGCGTGCGCGTGATGACGGGCGCCTGCATACCCGCCGGCTGCGACACCGTCGTGCCGCAAGAGCGGGTCGAGCGCGACAGCGCAGATTCCCCTTCGATCCGCTTCGCGGCCAGCGCGGTCGCGGCGGGCGCGAACCGCCGTCGCGCCGGCGAAGATCTCGCGCGCGGCCACGTCGCGCTGCATGCCGGGCGCATCGTGCGCGCGTCGGACCTCGGCCTGCTCGCGTCGCTCGGCATCGGCGAAGTCAGCGTGCGGCGGCGTCTGCGGGTTGCGTTCTTTTCGACCGGCGACGAGCTGCGCTCGCTCGGCGAGCCGCTCGACGCCGGCTCGGTCTACGACAGCAACCGCTACACGCTGTTTGCAATGCTGCGGCGCCTGAACGTCGACGCGCTCGATCTCGGCGTCGTGCGTGACGAGCCGGCCGCGCTCGAAGCCGCGCTGCGCAGTGCCGCGGCCAATGCCGACGTGGTGCTGACTTCGGGCGGCGTGTCGGTCGGCGAAGCGGACTTCACGAAGCAACTGCTGCAGACTTTCGGCGACGTCGCCTTCTGGAGTCTCGCGATGCGCCCCGGCCGGCCGCTCGCGTTCGGCCGCCTGTGGTCCGGCGCCCAGCCAGGGCTCGGCAAACCTGCGTTATTCTTCGGCCTGCCCGGCAATCCGGTCGCCGTGATGGTGACGTTCTATCAGATCGTGCGCGAAGCGCTGCTGCTGATGGCCGGCGCGACGCCGCGGCCATTGCCGGTGATTCACGCGACGAGCCGCGCGGCGGTGAACAAGCGCGCGGGCCGCACCGAATTCCAGCGCGGCATCGCCGAACAGGACGCGCACGGACACTGGCACGTGAGCCCGACCGGTTCGCAAAGCTCCGGCGTGCTGAGTTCGATGAGCGAAGCGAACTGCTTCATCGTGCTCGGCCACGACGAGGGCGAAATCGACGTCGGCGATCGCGTGTCGATCATGCTGTTCGACGGTCTCATCTGACGTTCCAGGCGGCGCATCGATCGCACGACATCGGCACTACATCAGCATCTGATCCGCACTCCACCCACTACCACTACTAAGACACACTGGGGTTTGACTTACATGAAAAAACAGATCTCGTTCATCGCACCAGGACAGACGGCCAAAGCGCTGATCCTCGTGTATCTGACGTTCTCGGTGCCGATCGTGCTGCTCGGCGTGGTGGTCGCTTTCGTTCGCTACGGTTCGGTGGAGCTGAGCACGGTATTCAGCGCGCTGCTGTTGAACGCGATCCTCGGCTTCGTGCTGTTGTGGATCGCGTGCCACGCCTACAACTGGGTCGCGTCGCGCTTCGGTGGTATCGAAATCCATCTGGCCGACGCACCGGAAGAAGCGTGACGGGCGATGCGCTGGCGCGTCGGGCCAAAAGAACCCGGATTCCAGCGCTTCACCCGTCATTGCTCATCGGGTTCCACACCCGACAGCGCATCCCCGAGCAACCCGCTCGCCTCCTCGCCCGGTAACGCCTCGACGTCGCGCAGTTTGCGGTTCATCATGCGCGTGCGCGTTTCGGCGGCCTCGATCGAACGTGTGACCGTTTCGAGCTGCGCCTTGGTCTTCGCGAGCACGTCGCGGAATTTGCCGAACTCCGTCTTCACTGCGCCGAGCACCTGCCACACCTCGCTCGAACGCTTTTCGATCGCGAGCGTGCGGAAACCCATCTGCAGACTGTTGAGCAACGCGGTCAGCGTGGTCGGCCCCGCAATCGTCACGCGATAGTCGCGCTGCAGCAGATCCGAGAGCCCCGGCCGGCGCAGCACTTCGGCGTACAGGCCTTCGGTCGGCAAAAACAGCAGCGCGAAGTCGGTCGTATGCGGCGGCGCCACGTACTTCTCCGCGATGGTGCGCGCCTCGGCGCGAATTCGCACTTCGAGTGCGCGCGATGCTTCCTCGACCGCAACGGGATCGGCGCGCTCCTGCGCTTCGATCAGCCGCTCGTAATCCTCGCGCGGGAATTTGGCGTCGATCGGCAGCCATACCGGCGTATTCGCGCCGCCGGGTTCCGGACGCCCCGGCAGTCGAATCGCAAACTCCACGCGATCACCGCTCTTCGGCACGGTCGCAACGTTCTTCGCGTATTGATCGGCGGTGAGCAGTTGTTCGAGCAAGGCTTCGAGCTGCACTTCACCCCACGTGCCGCGCGTCTTCACGTTGGTCAGCACGCGCTTCAGATCGCCGACACCGGCCGCCAGCGTCTGCATTTCGCCGAGCCCGCGATGCACCTGTTCGAGCCGGTCGGACACCAGCTTGAACGATTCGCCGAGCCGTTGCTCTAGCGTCGCATGCAGTTTTTCGTCGACGGTGCGGCGCATCTCCTCGAGCCGCGTCGCGTTGTTCGCCTCGATGTCCTTCAGACGCTGCTCGATCGTCGCGCGCACTTCGGCGAAGCGCCGGTCGTTCGCCTCGGTCAGTTGGCCGAGTTGCAGGCTCAGCGTGTCGCCGAACTGCTTGAGCGAGCGGCCCTGCTCGTCGCGCGCCTGCTGCGCCTGCGCCTGCAGGCTGTGACGCACGGCATCGAGCTGCTGCGCGAAGCCGTCGATCTTGCCCCCCTGCACCGTGGTCATGCTGCTGAACTGCGCGGCGAGGGTCTGCTGAAACTGCGCGAAGCCGCCGCTCTGCTCGGTGCGCGACACGCGCGCGGTCTCGGCGATGTCGTTGCGCAGTTGCCGCTCGAGCCGCTCGGCGGTATGCACCTGGGCGTCGACGACGGCATCGACGCGTGCGTTCAGCATCTCGAACTGCTCGTGCTGCTCCGTGCGGTCGTGACCGCGCATCAGCAACGCCAATGCGATCACGAGGGCGACCGCCAGCACCGCGACGGCCGCCACCAGAATCATCGTCATGAACGCGCCTTGCCGATCACGTCGGGGTTGATCGGATTCGGCGGCTGACCGGCGCGCGGTCCTGCGCCGAGCCCGGCGATCAGATTGTCCGCGGCGAGGTTCGCCATCGCGCGGCGAGTGGTTTCGGTCGCGCTCGCGATGTGCGGCGTCAGCACGACGTTCGGCACGCTGAGCAGCGCCGGATGCAGATTCGGTTCTCCCTCGAACACGTCGAGACCAGCAGCCGCGATGCGCCTGTTACGCAGCGCTTCGGCCAATGCCGCATCGTCGACGATGCCGCCGCGCGCGATGTTCGTCAGCGTCGCGCTCGGCTTCATCAGCGCGAGTTCGGCCGCGCCGATCGTGTGGTGGTTGTCTTTGGTGTACGGCAGCACCAGCACGACGTGGTCGGCGCGCCGCAGCAGATCCTCTTTCGACACGTATTCCGCGTTCAGCTCGGCCTCGATTTGCGGCGCGACGCGCGAGCGGTTGTGATAAATGACTCGCATGTTGAAGCCCTGCGCGCGACGCGCGAGCGCCTGACCGATGCGGCCCATGCCGATCACACCGAGCGTCGAGCCGTACAGGTCGCTGCCGAGGAAGCCGTCGTAGCTCCACTTCTGCCAGAGTCCCGCGCGCAGCCAGTGCTCCGACTCGGCGATGCGGCGCGCGGCGGCCATCATCAGCGCCCAGCCGAAGTCGGCGGTCGATTCGTTCAGCACGTCCGGCGTGTTGGTGCCGAGCACGTTCGCCGCGTTGAACGCGGCCATGTCGAAGTTGTTGTAGCCGACCGCCATGTTCGACACGACGCGCAGACGCGGCGCCGCGGCGAGCACGCTCGCGTCGATCATCTCGCCGGCCGTCAGAGCGCCGTCCTTGTCCGCGAGACGGCGCTTCAGCTCGTCGGCGGGCAACACGTCGCCCTCGTTCCAGTCGACGTCGAAGTATTGTTTGAGCCGCTCGATCACATCGGGAAAGATCGAACGGGCAACGAGGATTTTCTGCATTGCAAGTCTCCGTATCGCACGTCGAGGGAGTGCCTCGGCGTTGCAGAGTCAGCGTCCAAAAAAGAGCCAGCCGGTGAGCGCGAACAACGGCAGCAACATCGCGCCCGACCAACCCATATACGCGAAAAAGCTTGGCATGCGCACGCCGCGCGATTGCGCCATCGCCTTCACCATGAAGTTCGGCGCGTTGCCAATATAGGTGTTCGCACCCATGAACACGGCGCCGGCTGAAATCGCCGCGAGCGTGGTTGCTCCGGTGGTCATCAACGTCTGCGCGTCGCCGCCGGCCAGGTTGAAGAACACGAGGTAAGTCGGCGCGTTGTCGAGAAACGAAGATAGCAGGCCGGTCGCCCAGAAGTACATGATGTCGCGCGGTTCACCGGACGGATCGTTGACCAGATGGACGATGCCCGCGAACGCGCCGGCATCTCCCGCGCGCAGGATCATGATGACCGGCACGATCGTCACGAAGATGCCGGCGAACAATTTGGCGACTTCCTCGATCGGCGCCCAGTTGAAGTCGTTACCGGCACGGGCGGCGCGCGGCGTCCACACGAGCGATAGCAGCGTGACGACGATCAGCGCGGCGTCGCGCACGATGTTTTGCAACGCGACGTGAGTGCCGAGCACGTCGAACGTGATTTGCGGGCGCCACAGTCCGCTCATCAGCACGAGCGCGATCGCCGCGGCGAGCAGCACGAAATTGATCTTGCCGTCGATGCCGAGCGGCGCGCCGTCGGGCGTCGGGTCGAGGAAGGCCGAACGCGCCTCCTCGCGCTGGTGAAAGTAGTACGAGTCGAGCGCGTAGAAAGCGGCGAGCAGCATGCCGCTCACGAACAGCATCGGAGCCGCCAGATGCGTGGTGGTCCAGAAAAAACTCACGCCTTCGAGAAAGCCGAGGAAGAGCGGCGGATCGCCGAGCGGCGACAGCGCGCCCCCAATGTTCGCGACTAGGAAGATAAAGAACACGACCACGTGGGTCACATGGCGGCGATTGTCGTTGGCGCGCAGCAGCGGGCGGATTAGCAGCATCGCCGCGCCGGTCGTCCCCATCACGCTCGCGAGCAACGTGCCGAGCGCGAGAATCGCGGTGTTCAGGCGCGGCGTGCCGTGCAGATTGCCGCGTACGCAAATGCCGCCCGCGACGGTGTAGAGCGCGGTCAGCAGAATGATGAACGGGATGTACTCGTCGAGCATGGCATGTGCGAGCGCGCCTAGCGCGGCGCTCGTGCCGAAGCTCACGGCGAACGGCACGATGAACGCGAGCGCCCACGCCGCGGCGATCTTGCCGTAATGGTGATGCCAGAAGGCTGGCGCGATCAGCGGAAAGATCGCGATCGACAGCAGCACACCCGCGAAGGGCAAGCCCCACAGCGCAGACAAGCGCGCACCGTCGAGCGTCGCGGCATGCACGGACGGCGCGCACAGCGCGAGAGTGGAGGCAACGGCGAGCCACAGGCTCAGGCGACCAGACTGTGAACTCATGCCGATACAGGACTTGCCACGGTTTGCCAGCGCACATACGACAGATACCGCGTGCTTCGCATATGCGTTAGCAAGTCGCCGCCCGACGCGTTCAAGCATCCTGCACGACGATCGCATGCACCCGGTAAGGGCCGTGCGCGCCCAGCACGATGGTCTGCTCGATATCGCCGGTGCGCGACGGCCCCGACACGAAATTGACCGCACGCGGCAGCTCGCCGCGTTCCTTGCGGATCAGGCCGAACGCCTCCTCATGACCCGCGACGATGCGCGACGCCGGCACGATCGCGATATGCGTCTCCGGCAGCAGCCCGGCCGACGCATACGTCTCGGGTCCGGAGAGCAACACGAGCGTGCCGGTCTCCGCGGTCGCGCAGAAGCAGCCGGTGAGGCCAACCACGTCGTTGTCCTGGGGTTTGCGAAATTCAACGGCGAGGCCGGCTTCGGCCCACGGCAGATCGCGCAGCGTTTGCCATGCGATGGCCTGCAGCGGCAGGCCGTGTTGGGTCAGGTAGCGATGCGCGGCGGCGGGCACATCGGCGAGGGTTTGAACGGTGTCGACGGTGGTCGACATCTTCTGCGCTTCTTCGATGAACTGTGCGCGCAGATCGACGGGGATGTCCGGACGCGGACCGGCCGGATGACGCGCGAGATAGTCCGCCGCGGCTTCGCGCTCGGCGGCGCTCGGCTCGGGCTCGCGCCCTTGCGCGGCGCGGATACGCGCCAGGATGTTGCGGCGGGCAATCGATGTGTCCATGGGCGAAATCCTCGTGTCGACAGCCGTGCGATATGGCGAGGATTATACCGGCGGCCTTGCAAGCAAACACCCTGGCCGAACGGCATATTGCCGGGCGTCGAGAGTGCGGCGACACTGTTCCCTACACCACCCCGAACGCGAGCCGATCATGAACAGGCGATGAACCGAAAAGCAGGCCGCGAAGCGTGCTACTTGGCCGCCTCTTCTTCCGGCTGCGCGATGCCGAACACCTGGCGCAGATACGCGAGATACGCCTTGTCCTCGCACATGTTCTTGCCCGGCGAGTCCGACAATTTCGCGACAGGCTGACCGTTGCAGCGGACCATCTTGATCACGATCTGCAGCGGGTTGTAGCCGAGGTCGTTGGTCAGATTGGTGCCCACGCCGAACGCGAGCTTGCAGCGGCCGCGGAAGCGCTCGTATAGCTGCAGCACCTTCGGGATATCGAGCGCGTCGGAGAACACGAGGACCTTGGTGCGCGGGTCGCAGCGATTCGCCTCGTAGTGCTTGAGCAGGCGCTCGCCCCAGTCGAACGGATCGCCGGAATCGTGGCGAGCGCCGTCGAACAGCTTGCAGAAGTACATGTCGAAGTCGCGCAGGAACGCCTGCATGCCGTACACGTCGGAGAGCGCAATCCCGAGGTCGCCGCGATATTCCTTGGCCCACATCTCGAAGCCGAAGATCTGCGAGTCGCGCAGCCGCGGACCGAGCGCCTGGCAAGCCTGCAGGTACTCGTGCGCCATCGTGCCGAGCGGCGTCAGGCTGTGCTTCATCGCGTAAAAGACATTGCTCGTGCCGGCGAACTGCTCGCCGAGGCCGTCCTTCAGCGTGAGGATCACCTCCTCGTGCCATTGCTTCGAGAAACGGCGGCGCGTGCCGTAATCGGCGATCTTGCAGTCGGCGTATTCGGGACGCGCGCCGAGCAGTTGGATCTTGTCGAGCAGACGGCCGCGACCTACGTGATAGTCGGGCGTTTGCTGCGTGTTGCGGAAATACACTTCGTTGACGATCGCAAGCACCGGGATCTCGAAGAGGATCGTATGCAGCCACGGCCCCTTGATGTCGATGTCGATTTCGCCATTGCCCTTCGGCGACGGCGTGATCGAAATGTACTTCTCGTTCAGATGGAACAGCGCGAGGAACTCTATGAAGTCGCCCTTGATGAAGCGCATGCGGCGCAGATAGTCGAGCTCGTCGTCAGTGAAACGCAGCTCGCAGAGCTTGCGCACTTCGTCGCGAATCTCGCCGATGTACGGCACCAGATCGACGTTCGGCGTGCGGCAGCGGAAGCGGTACTCCACGTTCGCGGCGGGAAAATGATGCAACACCACCTGCATCATCGTGAACTTGTACAGATCGGTATCGAGCAGCGAAGTAATAATCATGATGGTACGAACTGGACCGCTGAAAAAACGAAAAGGGCTCACGGCACCCTTGCAACGGACGCGCTGAGGCGAGCGGCGCGCCAACCTGACGCATGTTACCCGAATGCGTCCGCATCCATCGTGCCACCGGCCTGCGCCGGTTGTCCGGGGCCGCTCGCGGCACCCCATAAACTAATCACAAAAACATATAAGACGCATGGGCCGATGTTTCATCTGCCTGTTGACGTTAAGTTACAATAACTCTTTTGGCGTCCGCGCCTTCCCTGATTCCGCATGCAGGAGCTGCCTGAATGACTCACGTTGTGACCGAAAGCTGCATCAAGTGCCGCTATACCGACTGCGTCGATGTGTGCCCGGTGGACTGCTTTCGCGAAGGTCCCAACTTCCTCGCGATCGACCCCGATGAATGCATCGACTGCGCTGTGTGCGTGGCCGAGTGCCCGGTGAACGCCATCTATGCCGAAGAAGACGTGCCGGGCGACCAGCAGGACTTCATCGCGCTGAACGCCGACCTGGCGAAAGCGTGGCCCAGCATCACGAAGACCAAGGCGCCGCTGCCGGAAGCCGAGGAATTCAAGGACGTGAAGGAAAAGCTCGCGCTGCTCGCGCGCTGAGCGTGGCCGCCTGTCGCGCGCCTGCCCATTCAGATTTGATATGAAGATGCGCGCAGGGGTATTGACAGGCGTTTAAGCCGCCTCTACAATTTCGCTTCTCTGCTGTTGTTGTTCTGTTCCTCGATAGCTCAGTCGGTAGAGCGCCGGACTGTTAATCCGTAGGTCCCTGGTTCGAGCCCAGGTCGAGGAGCCAAGAATTGCAAAAGCCCGTTAACCAAGACGGGTTTTTTTATGTAGATCAAGTTGTACTGCTGTTCCTCGATAGCTCAGTCGGTAGAGCGCCGGACTGTTAATCCGTAGGTCCCTGGTTCGAGCCCAGGTCGAGGAGCCAAAATATTGAAAGGCCCGCATCCGTGCGGGCCTTTTTGTTTTTGCGCGCCGATCATCCCCTCACGCGCGCCGAACGCCGTTATAGGATGGCAGCTTCACGGCGCACGTTTTACCCTCCGGCGCCGGCTCACTCCAGACACTCAACCGGCACGCTCATGAAATCCACCTCGCTACACATCGCGCTCACGGGGATCGGCGCCCTGCTGCTCTCGTCGGCGCACGGCGAAGAAATCGCCAGCGTCAATACGAATTTTCACGTTACCGGGTCCGATCGTGTGGTCGTCGAAGCCTATGACGATCCCGCCGTGCAAGGCGTTACCTGCTACGTGTCGCGGGCGCGGACCGGCGGCGTCAAAGGCACGCTCGGAATCGCCGAAGATCCTACCGAGGCGTCGATCGCGTGTCGCCAGGTCGGGGAGCTGCATTTCACCGGCCCCATCAAGCAGAAGGACGACGTGTTCTCGGTCAGCATGTCGCTGATCTTCAAGTCGCTGCACGTGGTGCGAGTAGTCGACACGAAGCGCAACGCGCTGGTCTATCTGACCTACAGCGACCGTGTGGTCAGCGGCAGTGCGAAAAACAGCGTGAGCGCCGTGCCGATGCCGACCGGCACGACGATTCCGCTCAAATAACGCAAGTATCGTCAATTGACGGCGCGAGCGGCACGCGGCGCGACGCTGCGCGCCCGCGCGCCCATCGCCGTGCACACCCACGACACCACGACGCGTTAAACTGACCGGTCCGCCGGACTTTCGTCATGACCGCCACCCCTCGTTTCCGCGATTCCGCCCGCTACTGGCGCACGCCGCTCCTGCCCGGCGCGGATCTGCTCACCGCCGAATATCACGACCACGAGTTCGCACCGCATTGGCACGACGCCTACACGATCCCGGTGATCGTCGCGGGTGCGGAATGCTATCGGTATCGCGGCGAGAACCATGTCGCCGAAGCGGGCAGCGTGCCGATCATCAATCCGGGCGAGTTGCATACGGGGTCGAAGGCGGTCGAGGCAGGCTGGCGGTATCGCGTGATGTATGCGCCGGTCGAGTTCCTCCGCGCGCTTGCCGACGAAGTCGCCGGGAAACCGCAGGCCTTGCCGTGGTTTGCGCCCGGCGTGATCCGCGATCCCGATCTCGCGATGCGGCTCGGGCACGCGCACCGTCTGCTCGAAGCCGGCGACGACGCGCTCGCCGCCGAAGCCGCGATGCTCGACGCACTGTCCACCTTGCTGGTCCGCTATGCGCAGACGCGCCCCGCCTCCGCGCGCGTCGCCACCGACGATACCCGCGTCGCACTGATGCAGGAGCGGCTGACCGGCGACCTCGTCGAACCGGTGACGCTCGCCGAAGTCGCGAAGTCCGCGGGTCTGTCGCCGTTCCACGCGGCGCGGCTGTTCACGCAATCGACCGGCCTGCCCCCTCATGCGTGGCGCAATCAGGTGCGCCTGCAGCGCGCGCTCGCGCCGTTGCGCGCCGGCGTCCCGGTGACCGACGTCGCTGCCGCGAGCGGCTTCACCGATCAGAGCCATTTCACGCGGCATTTCCGGCGCATGTTCGGCGTGCCGCCGGGCCAATGGCAGGGCACACAGCGCGGCTCGTAACGCGACGCGGCACCGCCGTCGCGTGCGCCGCGCGCGGTGAGCATCGAGCCACAATTTACCGGCCTTCGCCAGCCCTTCACCAGCCATCCCCCCGCTACGCCGTAGCACCGCATCAGCACCCGCCGCAAGAACGTACAAGTCCGAGCGCCGGTCAGTCGCTATGCTTCCGAAATCAAGGAGGCTCAGATTGACCGATTCCACCCAAGGCCAGCCCACCCACGGCAGCCATCTCAAAGAATTCGCCGCCGGCGCGCGCGACATCATCCCGATGATGGTCGGTGCCGCGCCGTTTGGCGTCATTTTCGGCACGCTCGTGACGTCCGGCCCGCTGCATCTGTGGCACGGCCAGTTGATGTCGCTCGTCGTCTTCGCGGGCTCCGCGCAGTTCATCGCGCTCGGTCTGATCGCCGGACATGCGAGCTTCGCCGTGATCTGGGCGACCACGCTGGTCGTCAATCTGCGTCACGTGCTGTATAGCGCCACGCTCGCGCCGCACGTCGCGCATCTGCCGAAGCGCTGGCGTTGGGCGCTCGGCGCGCTGCTCACCGACGAAGTCTTCGCGGTCGCGTGGGAGCACTACCGGCATCGTGAGCCGGGCACCGTCGGTCCGTACTACTTCTTCGGCGCCGGCGTCGCGATGTATCTGAACTGGCAGCTGTGGACCGTCGCCGGCCTGCTGTTCGGCGCGGCCTTCCCGGGGCTGCAGTCGCTCGGCCTCGACTTCGCGATGGTCGCGACGTTCATCGCGATCGTCGTGCCGCAACTGGTCGCGCTGCGCTATATCGCGGCGGCCGTCACCGCCGGCACACTGGCATTTTTCTGGCAAGCTTGGCCGTACAAGCTCGGCCTGCTCGGCGCGGTGTTCGCTGGGGTCGCGGTCGGCGTACTGCTGTCGATGTCGCGTCTGAACCCGCGTGGCGCGCGCCGTCCGGTGGAGGCCACGCGATGAACTACGTCGTTCTGATCGTCGGCATGGCCGCGATTACATGGCTGATCCGCGCGGCCGTGTTCGTGCTCGGCGACCGCCTCGTGTTCCCGCCGCTGATGCGCACCGCGCTCAGCTTCGTGCCGGTGACCGTGCTAACCGCGATCATCGTCCCGATGGCCGTGTCGCCGCACGGCAACAACGCCGAGTTGACCTGGCGCAATCCGCAGCTGGTCGGCGCGCTCGCCGCGGTCGTCGTCAGTGCCGTGACGCGCAGGCCGCTGCTGACGATCGCAGTCGGTCTCGTGGTGTTCTTCGTGTGGCAGTGCGTGGTGCTGAAGTAAGCGCGCCCCTCCCCAGTCGCAGCGAGGCGCGCAAGCGCCCGAAGCACCCCTCCAAAGCCCGCGCCCGTCGCCGGGCCGCCCTCAAGTTTCCCGCCACCCCGCCGATATGCAGTCGAGGTCCGCTCATCGGGAATCGTCCCGTTGGTTACGCGGCAACAGCTTGAAATCGAGCGCGTCGGCAGCCGGCGTCGCGTCGCCTCGGTCCGCAAGTGACCGGGCGATCGTGCCACGGCGTGCCGCGCGCGGCCGCATTAAACGGGATAACACATGGGTCAAATCACCCTGAAACTGAAGGACGAGACCGTCGCGTCGCTGCGCAAAGACTTCGAGGCCTTTTTGCGGGTCTCGCTGAAGCTCGATCCGCAGTTCGCGACGCCGTCGTTCGAAGATTTCTTGCGCGCGAAGCTGCTCGACAACATGGTGCCGCTCACCGAACACGCGGTGCAGCGGATGCTGCAAGGCGGCCAGTACGCTTGGGCCAAACGCACGTTGGACAAAGAGTTTCCCGACGTCGTGTCGATCCTGATGCGCCAGGCGAGCGAGTTCGGCTTCGGTTTCGCGGCGCGCTCGGAATGGACGCCCGAGGAACTCACCAAGCAATGCCGCGACTGGGCCGCCGCGATCGTCAAGGAAGCGGAAGGCGACGCGACGCTGGTCGATCCGCTCGCCTCGCAGATCAAGAGCACGGTGCAGGACATCCAGGCGCTCGAGGAAGTGATGCAGACGCCGGCATGGCGGCTCGTCGAATCGCTGCGCCAACGCGTCTACGAGGCGAAGATCGCGTGCGAGACGAGCGTGGGCAGCACCGCGCGCGAGAAGCTCGGCGAACTGCGCGGGCTGTTGCGGCTCGGCATTTCGCACGGCACGTTCCAGAAGCAGGAAGCGCAGCAGATCATGGAGTATCTGCGGCTATTGAAGCCGGAGATTTTCGTCGAGGAGCCGTACGACGTGTTCTCGCGGCTCGCGGCATGGCTGCGCAATTTCTTCGTGCCGCCGCCTCCGGTCGCGCAGCAACAGCAGCGGCAGCCGCGTTGAGCTGCCACTGACCCGAGCGGCGCTAGCCGCTCAGTCCCACATCTTCCTGAGCTTCGCCGCGATCTCGATCTTCGCCTGCGCGGCCGCGGCTAGCCCCGCCGCGCTCGGCCCGCTTGCCACCGGCACGCGCGGCCATGCGTAGGCGTCGAACAGCGGCAGCATCGGCGTGGCGATGAAACGGGTGCGCGACGCCCACACATGGCGGTCGCCCAGATGCGTCTGGTTGTGCACGTAAAAGCGCTGCGGCACGACGATATGCAGGTCTTCCTTCGCGCGCGTCATCGCCACGTAGAGCAGGCGCCGCTCCTCGTCGATTTCCTCGTCGCTACCGGTGCCCAGATCGGACGGAATGCAGCCGTCGACGCCATTCAGCACGAACACGTTGCGCCACTCCTGGCCCTTCGCCGAATGGATCGTCGACAGGATCAGGTAGTCCTCGTCGATCAGCGGCACGCCGGATTCGTCGCTAGTGGCGTCGGGCGGATCGAGCGTCAGTTCGGTCAGGAAGCGCTCTCGCGACGGATACGTGCCCGCGATGCTTTCCATCTGCAGCAGGTCCGCGTGACGGATCGCGGCGTCCTCGTGATTGCGCTCCAGATGCGGTTCGTACCAGCGCCGCACCATCTCGAACTCGGCGGGCCACGGCGTTTGCCGGCCGTACACGCTCGACATCAGCTTGACGAACGGATGCCAGTCTTCCTGCGCCCTTGCGGGCGCCGCAAACGCGGCCAGCACACCGCCCGCGGTCGCGACCGGATCGCCGCCACCCGCGCGCGCGACGATGTCGTCGAGCACCTTCGCCGCGGTGGCCGGACCGACGCCGGGCAGCAGTTGCACGACGCGAAAGCCGGCGACGCGGTCGCGCGGATTCTCGGCCCAGCGCAGCACCGCGAGCACGTCCTTCACATGCACCGAGTCGAGAAATTTGAGCCCGCCGAACTTGACGAACGGAATGTTGCGGCGCGTGAGTTCGATCTCGAGCGCGGCGCTGTGATGCGCGGCGCGAAAAAGCACCGCCTGCGACTTCAGCTTCACACCCTGCTCGCGCGCTTCGAGTACCTGCTCGACGACGTAGCGAGCTTGCGCCGCGTCGTCGGCGACCGTGACGAGGCGCGGGCGCTGCGCCGACGCCTTGTCGGTCCACAGATTCTTCGTGTAGCGCTCGCTCGCGAGTTCGATCACCGCGTTCGACGCCGCGAGAATCGGCTCGGTCGAGCGATAGTTGCGCTCGAGCGTGACCTGCTTCGCGGGCGGCTCGAACTGCGTGGGGAAATCGAGGATATTGCGCACGGTCGCGCCGCGAAACGAATAGATCGACTGCGCGTCGTCGCCGACCACGGTCAGGCCGCGGCCGTCCGGCTTCAGCGCGAGCAGGATCGACGCCTGCAGGCGGTTGGTGTCCTGGTATTCGTCGACCAGCACATGGTCGAAGCGCGCCGACAGATCGGCCGCGATGCTGGGCTCGGCGGCCATGTGCGACCAGTAGAGCAACAGATCGTCGTAGTCGAGCACGCTCTGCTTCTGCTTGGCGTCGACGTACGCGGCGAACAGCCGGCGCAGATCGTCTTCCCACTCGCGACACCACGGAAACGCGCTGTCCAACACCTGGCCGAGCGATGCGCCGGTGTTGACGACGCGCGAGTAGATCGCGAAGCAGGTGCCCTTCGCCGGAAAGCGCCGCTCTTTCGCGGACAGTCCGAGATCGTGGCGCACGAGGTTCATCAGGTCGGCGGAGTCTTCGCGGTCGTTGATCGTGAACGCGGGTGCGAGGCCGATCAGATCCGCGTATTCGCGCAACAGCCGCGCGCCGACGCTGTGAAACGTGCCCGCCCACGTCAGCCCTTGCGCGAGCGCGGCGCGTGCACCGACGGTGGTAGCCGCGGCGCCGGTGATGCGTGTCACGCGGCGGGTCATTTCGAGCGCCGCGCGGCGCGAAAAGGTCAACAGCAGGATGCGCTGCGGATCGGCGCCCTTCACCACCAGATTGGCGACGCGATGCGCGAGCGTGTTGGTCTTGCCGGAGCCGGCGCCCGCGATCACGAGCAGCGCGCCGGGCAGCGCGTCTGGCGTGTCGGTCCCGTATTCGACGGCTTCGCGTTGAGCGTCGTTGAGCTTGGCGAGCCAGGCGGCGGTATCGAACGACGGAGCGGATTCGGCGACGGTGGACACTGAGCGGTTTTTAACGGGTTGGATGGGTTTTCAGGATGCGACGCATACTGTATATCCATACAACCCCATGCGACAAGCGCCCCTTTTTTGGGGTGCCTGCGCGCCGGTCCAAACCGCCCGCTACTGCTTCTTCGCGTCCTTCACGTTGGCATCAGCGGCGGCCTTGTCGGCGTCGGCCTGCGCGTCGGTTTTGGTCTTGTCCGCCTTCGCCTGGGCGACCGCGGCTTTCTTGTCGGCCTTCGCCTGTTCCTTCGCGGCCTTCTTGTCCGCGTGCGTGGCGGGTGCCGAAGCCGGGTCCGCGGTCTGCGCGAATACGGCCGATGACAGGCAAGCCGCGATCAGCGCGGCGTAAATGCGATTTCGGCTGGAACGGTCGATGTTCATTTTGAATTCTCCATGAGGCACAGCTTGCAAAGTGACAGACGCCTGCGGCGGGCGAGCCTCGCCGACCCACGCGCCGCGGCATCCTGCGGGGCTTAGTGCTTGACGTCCGCGCCGTCGGCCTGCGCGGCAGCCTGCCCTTCCATCTCCATCTTCATTTCGTTATTGGCGCTCTGTTTGTCAGCCTTCTGGTTCAGCTTGGCGCCGCGCACCTGCTCCTTGTACTGGTCCTTCGCGGCCTTTTGCTCCGCCTTCAGTTCCGCTTTCGAGGACTTCTTCGCCGCGCGATACTCGGCGTTGGCCTTCGCGTCGGCGTCGCGCTTCTGCACGAGCGGGTCGGTCGAGCCCGAAGCCGTCAGACGTGCCGGCGGCGGCGCGGCGACGCCTTGCGCGGCGGGCGCGCCCGGGACTTGCTGCATGCCTTGCGCCGAAGGCGGCACCTGCATGCCCTGGGCACCGGCCGCCGACGGCGGCGCCATCCCGGCGGCCCCCTGGCTCTGGATCTGCGCCTGACCGCCGATGCCTGTTGACGGCTGCGCGGTCTGCGCGACGGCGGCCGTCGCGGCAAAAGCAGTGAGGGCGGTACCGATCAGGAGCGTACGAATCTGGGTCATGGCAATCCTCTCTAGACTTAGTTGTGACTCGGGCGGACTCTCTGGCGTCGTGAAGACTGAATGGTCCACGCGCCCCGCCAGGTCTGTGCGTCGCTGGATGGGTGGCCGGGGAGCGATCCCGGAGTACCAGCGGGCTTTGCTGCTGAGGTGCACTTTAGGAGTGAAATCCATCCGGTGCGACCAGCGTTACGGAACGTTTCACTTTCCGACAACTGAATAACATCTACTTTCATTTGCTTGCGTGATGGCTCGCTGGATGCATCCGGAACAGGCGCGACGGCCCCGAGCCGCCGCGCCGCCGTGCACTTGCTTTATGATGCGAACCCCCAACGCGACCCGTGCCCAAGGTGCAAACGCCATGCCCAATCTCAATTTCACCCTGACCGGCGAGTACGTCGAACTGCACAATCTGCTGAAGATCACGGGCCTCGCGGATAGCGGCGGCTCCGCGAAGATGATGGTCGCGGACGGCGCGGTGATGGTCGATGGCCGGGTCGAGACGCGCAAAACCTGCAAGATCCGCGCGGGCCAGGTCGTGCTGCTCGGCGATACGCGGATCGCGGTCCACGAAGGCTGACGCCACTCCGGAAATTCGCAGGACGCCGCGCACCGGAACTGTGCGTTGTCCATCGACATCGCCCGGGCGAGGCAATAAGCTGTCGGTTTCGACAGGTAAACGACGGACCGCGCCACTGGCGAGGAGTCGGCTGACCGGCTCGTCGCCGCGCCGCGGATTGTCCCCGCCCGCTGCGCCGCCGCTCCAACGCCCGTCGGAGCGCGGCGCGATGCAATGCGGCGCCGCTCGCGCCCGCCTTTCGCTGTCGCCACTGCTGTTGCCACCGCAGTGGCCAACTTTCGCCGCCAGGCATTCGATGACTCAACCCAGCTTCGCCCACGCGGCCAGCCGGCCGCCGACCCTTTCCCGCCACGCGGCCGACACCGCGCGGCTCGCCGCGCCGCTCGCGATCGCGCAACTGTCGCAGATGGCGATGAGCGTGACGGACACGATCCTGCTCGGCTCGCTGGGCCCCGACGCGCTCGCCGCAGGCGGCCTCGGCGCCAACCTCTTTTTCGTCGTCGTCACGCTGCTGCAAGGCGTGCTGACCTCGGTCAGCGTCAGCGTCGCGCACGCGCGCGGCGCGCAGGACGACGGCCGCGTGCCGCATATCTACTGGACCGGTTTCCTGCTTTCCGTGCTGCTGGCGGTGCCCGCGTTCATCCTGTTGTCGTTCGCGTCGCACATCCTGCTCGCGTTCGGCGAGCCGGGCCTGCTCGCGCACAACGTCGGCCAATACGCGGCGGTGCTGCGCTGGGGCGCGCCCGCGAGCCTGATCGGCGTCGGCCTGATGCGCTCGTTCCTGCCGGCGATCGGCGCGGCGCGGCGGCTGCTGTGGGTGTCGATCGTGAGCGTCGGCGTGAACGGCTTTCTGAACTACGGGCTGATTCACGGCGCGTATGGGCTGCCGCGGCTCGGTTTTCTCGGCTCGGCGGCCGCGACCACGATCACCGTGTGGCTGACCGCGCTCGTGCTGATGGCGCTGCTGCATCTGCGGCCGCGCTTCCGGCATTTCGTCGTCGCGACGCGGCCGAAGCTGCCGCTGATGGGCGAGCTGTTCGGCATCGGCTGGCCGGTCGCGATCACCTACGGCGTCGAGTCGACGCTGTTCCTTGCCACCGGTCTGATGGTCGGCCTGCTCGGCGAATCGCAACTGGCCGCGCACCAGATCGCGCTGAACGTCGCGTCGGTCGCGTTCATGGTGCCGCTGTCGATCGGCCAGGCGGCCAATGTGCGGGTCGGCTACTGGGCCGGCGCCGGTCAGCCGCTCGCCGCGCGCCACGCGGGCTTCGTCGCGCTCGCGCTCGGCGTCGGCTTCATGTCGATGTCGGGTCTCGTGCTGATCACCGCGCCGCATTGGATCGTCGGTCTGTATCTGCATCTCGACGACCCGGCCAACGCGCCGACCATCGCGCTCGCCAGTTCGCTGCTCGGCGTGGCGGCGATCTTCCAGATCGTCGACGGGATGCAGGCGGTAGGCTCCGGCTGTCTGCGCGGCCTGAAAGACACCCGCATCCCGATGATCGCCGCCGCATTCGGCTACTGGGTGATCGGTTTTCCGACCGGCTATCTGCTCGCGTTTCGCGCCGGCCTCGGCGCGCGCGGCTTGTGGTGGGGGCTCGCCGCAGGCCTCGCGAGCGTCGCGCTGCTGATGACGCTGCGTTTTCACAAGCTGAGCGGGCGGCAGCCGCCGACGGTGGCATCGGCCACACCGCCCGCGCACTCGGTCTGAGCAGTAGCGGCAAGCTTCGCTCCTGAAGCACTCCCTGTAAAAGGTAAAATGCCCGCCGCTGCACGCGAGCGCTAACCCGCGCTCATGCCACGAACCGCACGACGGCGCGCCTCACGAAGGCAGGCGCCGGACTGGCGCCGCCGGGACACCCCACCATTGCCCGCGACGCGTGCGGCTCCGACTGGCCGCCCGCGTCTGCCGCGCTTTCGCCACGGCGCTTGCCGTAGCCGCTTCACCCGCTTCACCGTGCTTCGGCGCGGCGAACGCCGCAACGCCGGCCGACACCCGGCCGCGCCGCGGCCCCCGCTTTCTCGCGATACAACATAACCAAGGACCACCCCTCATGCTTGCCCGCGTCACCCGCCTGTTTCCGCTCTGGGCCGTGCTCGTCTCGGTCGCCGCGTACTTCTCGCCGGCCTCGTTTTCCGGCGTCGCACCGCACGTCACCACGCTCCTCACGATCATCATGCTGGCGATGGGCGTCACGCTGTCGGCCGGCGATTTCCTGCGCGTGTTCACGCGCCCCGCGCCGGTGATCGCCGGCATCGTGCTGCACTACCTCGTGATGCCGCTCGCCGCATGGGTCATCGCGAAGGCGCTGCGCATGCCGCCCGACCTGACCGCCGGCATGGTGCTGGTCGGCAGCGTTGCGAGCGGCACCGCGTCGAATGTGATGATTTATCTCGCGCGCGGCGACGTCGCGTTGTCGGTGACGATCAGCGCGCTGTCGACGCTCGTCGGCGTATTCGCGACGCCGCTGCTCACGCGCCTTTACGTCGACGCGTCGATCTCCGTCGATGTGCACGGCATGCTGATGAGCATCCTGCAGATCGTCGCGCTGCCGATCGTCGTCGGTCTCGTCGTCAATCATCTGTTCGGCAAGCTGGTGCGCAAGATCGAACCGATCCTGCCGCTCGTGTCGATGGTCGCGATCGTGCTGATCATCGGCGCGGTGGTGGGCGGCACGCAGAAGAGCATCGCGTCGGTGGGCTTCCTCGTGATGATCGGCGTCGTGCTGCACAACGGTATCGGCCTGCTCGGCGGCTACTGGGGCGGCCGTCTGCTCGGTTTCGACGAAGCCGTCTGCCGTACGCTCGCGATCGAAGTCGGCATGCAGAACTCCGGCCTCGCCGCGACGCTCGGCAAGCTCTACTTCACGCCGATCGCCGCGCTGCCGGGCGCGCTGTTCTCGGTCTGGCACAACCTGTCGGGCTCGCTGCTCGCGGGCGTGTGGGCGGGCCGACCGGCGAAAGGCTCGACCCATCCCGAGGGCGAGCGCGCGCTGCACGCCGAGCGCGTCTGATACAGCGTTCGCGCGCCGTGGTTCGTAACAGGTGATGGATCACCGAACCGCGGTGCCCGCGCGACCAACGCGCGGCACTCCGCTGCGTTTGCCGACGTACGCGGAACCCGCGCCCCAATTCCCTTAGAATGGTTTTCTCGACAGCGTGCACAGGCCTGCGCTGTCGCCACGCGAAAAGCTTGCAACAAGGGGAAAACAGCGTGCAGGGCCAATTCGAACAACATAGGCGGGCCGCGCGCCGCCGCTCGATAGTCAGCACAACGAGGCAAATCTTCCTGCTCTGTTGCGCGGCGGCATTTTTGACCGCCTGCGCGACGAAGCCGCCCGCCACCGCATTCGACCGCCAGGTGACGCACGCGCTGCCGGCCACCGCCGATACGCCGCTGCGCGAAGCGCTCGCGCCGCTCGAGGCGAAGCATCCGGAGCAGTCGGGTTTCCGTGTGCTGGCGAACGGCACCGACGCGCTGCAAATGCGCATCGCGCTCGCGCGCGCGGCGACCAAAACCCTCGACATGCAGTACTACATTGCCAACGAGGACACCACCGGCAAGCTGCTGCTCGGCGCCGCGTTATATGCGGCCGATCACGGCGTGCGGGTGCGCATGCTGGTCGACGATCTGAACTTCAAGGACATCGACAGCATCATGGCGGGTCTGGATACGCACCAAAACATCGAGATCCGCGTGTTCAACCCGTTCGGCAGCGCGCAGGAAGGCTTGTTCGAGCGCACCGCGAACGTGTTCACGCAGATCGGCCACTTCACGCGCCGCATGCACAACAAGGCGATGATCGCGGACAACCAGCTCGCGATCGTCGGCGGGCGCAATCTGGGCGACGAGTACTTCAGCGCGAGCGAAACGCTGCAGTTCCGCGATCTCGACGTGCTCGCGGCGGGCCCGATCGTCGCCGACGTCTCCGCGAGTTTCGACGACTACTGGAACAGCGACCTCGCCTATCCGCTGCGCGCGCTGAACAAGCAGAAGTTCGATCAGAACGAACTCGACCAGACGCGCGACGACCTGCGCCATCACTGGCGCACCAACGCCGATCCGTACAACGCGAAACCGCTGAACGCGACGCCGCTCGCCGCGCAGATCACGAGCGAGCAGCTCGGCCTCACGTGGGCGCGCGCGGAATTCAGGGTGGACCTGCCGGAGAAGATCGAGCATCCGTCGCCAGACTACGTGAGCCCGCCGCTCGCGCGGCTGCGCGAACTGATGCGCGACGCGCAGCACGACTTCCTGATCGTGTCGCCCTACTTCGTGCCGCATGCCTCTGGCGTGCAGGCGGCCAGCGAGCTCACGCATCGCGGCATCCGTATCGCGGTGCTGACCAACTCGCTCGCGGCCACCGACGCAGTCGCCGTGCAGGCCGGCTACAGTCCGTTTCGCGTGCCGCTGCTCAAGGCTGGCGTCGAGCTGTACGAATTCAGGCCGCGCCAGGAAACGCCGAACGTGGGGCTGGTCGGCTCCCGTTCGCGCGCGAGCCTGCATGCGAAGACCTACGTGATCGACCACCAGATACTTGTGATCGGCTCGATGAACCTCGATCCGCGCTCGGCCAATCTGAACACCGAGCTGCTGCTCGTGATCCACAGCCCCGAACTCGCGAATCAGGTCGCGAAGATCTTCGAGCGTGCAACGCAGCCGGACCAGAGCTACCGCGTGACGCTCGCCGACTCTGCCCAGCTCGCCTATCTGCGCTCGATCGGCGCGCCGCTGTCGCCGCTCGTCTGGACCGACGTCGAGAACGGCGAGACACGCACCTACATTTTCGATCCGCAGGCCGGTTTTTACCGGAATGCGCTAACCGGTCTATTCTCCTTATTGCCTGTCAACTCGGAACTTTGAGAAGCGGAGTCAACCATGACTGAAGACGTACGGATGGAGCGCGACACCTTCGGCGAAATCGCGGTGCCGAACGCTCGCCTGTGGGGCGCGCAGACGCAGCGCTCGCTGCAGAACTTCAAGATCTCGACGGAAAAGCAGTCGCCCGAACTGATCACCGCGCTCGCGGTGATCAAGCGCGCGGCCGCCGAGGTCAACCTCGGCCTCGGGGTGCTCGACGAGCAGAAGGCCCGCGCGATCATGCAGGCGGCCGACGAGATCATCGACGGCAAGCATCCGGGTGAATTTCCGCTCGCGGTCTGGCAGACCGGCTCGGGCACGCAGACCAACATGAACCTGAACGAGGTGATCGCGAACCGCGCGAGCGAGCTGCTCGGCGGCGAGCGCGGCGAAGCGCGCAAGGTGCATCCGAACGATGACGTGAATCGCGGGCAGTCGTCGAACGACGTATTTCCGACCGCGATGCACGTGGCCGCCGCGGACGCGATCGTCAAGCATCTGCTGCCCGCGCTGAAAACGTTGCGCGATACGCTCGACGCCAAGGCGAAAGCATTCACCGATATCGTCAAGATCGGCCGCACGCACCTGCAGGACGCGACGCCGCTCACGCTCGGCCAGGAATTCTCCGGCTATGTCGCGCAGCTCGAGCACGGCATCCGGCACGTCGAGTCGGCGCTGCCGCATCTGTACGAACTCGCGCAGGGCGGCACCGCGGTCGGCACGGGACTGAACGCGCATCCGAAGTTCGCCGACAGCGTCGCCGCCGCGATCGGCAAGCTGACCGGTTTGCCGTTCGTGTCGGCGCCGAACAAGTTCGAGGTGATGGCGGCCGCCGATGCGCTGGTATTCGCGCACGGCGCGCTCAAAACGGTGGCGGCGAGCCTGAACAAGATCGCCAACGACATCCGCTGGCTCGCGAGCGGCCCGCGCTGCGGTCTCGGCGAGCTGTCGATCCCCGAAAACGAGCCGGGCAGCTCGATCATGCCGGGCAAGGTCAATCCGACCCAGTCCGAAGCGCTGACGATGCTGTGCGCACAGGTGTTCGGCAATGACGTCGCGGTGAACATCGGCGGCGCGAGCGGCAACTTCGAGCTGAACGTGTTCCGTCCGATGATCGCGCACAACGTGCTGCAGTCGGTGCGACTGCTCGCCGACGGTGCGCAGAGCTTCAACGACAACTGCGCGGTCGGCATCGAGCCGAATCACGAGCGCATCGATACCTTGCTGAACGAATCGCTGATGCTGGTGACGGCGCTCAATCCGCACATCGGCTACGACAAGGCCGCGCAGATCGCGAAAAAGGCGCACAAGGAAGGCACGACGCTGAAGGCGTCGGCACTGGCGCTCGGCTATGTCACCGAGCAGCAGTTCGACGAGTGGGTGCGACCGAAGGATATGGTCGGACGCACGGCATGACGATGCGCGAGGCGGCGTGACAGAAGGCGCGAGAAACGGGCGCAGCGCCCGCCGCCCTGCCGCCCCACCGCGCTCAGATCTTTCCCTGCGCGACTTCTTCCGGCTTGAGCTCGACGATCGCGTCGAGCGCTTCCTTCACGTCCATCGCGTACTTGGCGAGGCGCTTCTGCTCCTCGGTCTCGGGCAAGAAAGCGGGTACCGGCACCGGATGGCCGTTCTCGTTGACGGCGACCATCACGACCAGACAGTCGGTGGTTTGCCGCAGTTCGCCGCCCTTCGGGTCGCCCGCATGCACCGACACGTGGATGTGCATGCTGGTGCGGCCCGTCGCGACGACGCGCGCGCGCAGCTCTACCAGATTGCCGACGAGAATCGGCCGACGAAAACGGATATTGCCGACGCTGACCGTCACGCAATAGCGCCCCGACCATACCGCCGCGCATGCGTAGGCGGTTTCGTCGATCCACTTCATCAGCGCGCCGCCGTGCACCTTGCCGCCGAAGTTGACCGAGGTCGGCTCGGCGAGAAAGCGGAAGGTGGTTTCCGAACGGTCCAGCGGTGCGGTGGGAACAGTGCTCATCTTGACTCCGGTCAATCGGATGCATTGAAAGGAGGCGATTATACGAGCGCAATATTGCGCGCGGCGCGGCGTCGCATGGAACACGCCGCGCGCGGCACGCCGAGGGGCCGGTGGTCGGCCTAATTGTGGATGGTGATCCCTTGGTCGATGGTGCCGTACATGCTGATGCTGCCGCTGCCGGCCGAGCCCGAGCCGGCTCCGCCCCCTGCGCAGGCGGTGAACAGCAGAACCGTCGCGGCGACGGCCAGAAGCGTTTTCATCACATCGTATTCCTGCAAGAACAGGCTTCGATTCTAGCCTGGCGGCACGAGACGGCGCGGGAACGCGGGCGAGCGTGACACCTCCGTCACATTGATTGTTCACGCAAAGCTGAAACATCGAATACCGGATGCGCGTAGAGTGGAAATCGTGGCGGCGCCCTTTGCCGCCCCTTCAGGAGACGCGCCATGACCGCCCCCCTCTTAGACGACCAGAACCACTTCCCCGGCCTGAGCCGCATCGGCGCGCTACTCGCCGATCCCGGCCGCGCCGCGATGCTGTGGGCGCTGATGGACGGCAGCGCGCGCCCCGCGGGCGAACTGACGATGATCGCGGGGCTGTCGCCATCGGCGGCGAGCGCCCATCTCGGACGGCTTACCGACGGCGGGCTGCTCGCGCTCGAAGTGCGCGGCCGGCATCGCTATTTCCGGATCGCGTCGGCGGATATCGCCGCCTCGATCGAAGCACTCGCGAACGTCGCGCAAGTCAGCGCGCCGCAGCGCTCCGTGCCGCGTCCGGCACGCACCGTGCCGGTGGAAATGCGCTTTGCGCGCACCTGCTACGATCATATGGCGGGCGAGCTGTCGGTGCGGATGTTCGAGCGCATGCTCGAGCGCGGGCTGCTGACGCAAAACGGCGAATCGCTCGAAGCGACCGCTCAGGGCGCCGCCCGCTTCGCCGACTGGGGCATCGACCTCGCCGCGCAGAAGACCCGGCGGCGGCGCTTCGCGTGCACCTGCCTCGATTGGAGCATGCGCCGGCCGCATCTGGGCGGCGCGCTCGGCGCGGCGTTGCTCGACGCGTGGTCGGCGCATGGCTGGGTCGAGCGGACCGAGCGGCCTCGCGTGCTGCGCGTCACGCCAGCCGGTCATCAGCAATTCGATGCGTTTTTGACCCGATAGGCCGCTGAACTGACGGTGCCGGCGGAGCCGCGAGACCCGCGCGAGACCTTTTGTTACAGGCGAGCGAATCCACCTTACAAATGTGCGGGCCTTGAAACATAGGCGGCAGGTACAGTGACTGAACGGACTCGGCCGATTGCCGCGTCCGTCGGAGATCAGTCATGACACACGCCAAGCAACCCATACGGCAAGCGGGGATTCATCGCCGGATCAGCGGCTATACGCTGATCGCGTCCGCTGTCGTCGCGCTCGCTGCGCAAACCGCTCTCGCACAGGAAGCGCCACCTGCGCCACCCGCCGCGGTAGCCGTCGGGTCGGGCGGCGAACCGTCGGGGGGCGATCCTCCTGGGCGCATCGCGCGTCTGAACTACACGGCCGGCGCAGTGACCACCGAGCCAGCCGGCGCAACCGACTGGTCGTATGCGCAGATCAACCGGCCGCTGACGACCGGCGACCAGCTGTGGAACGACCAGAACGCCCGCTCCGAACTGCACATCGGCTCGACCGCGGTGCGCCTCGGCCAGAACACGAGCCTCGACGTGCTCAATCTCGACGATACGACCGCGCAACTGAAAGTCGCGCAAGGCACGCTGTCGACCCGCGTGCGCGAACTCGCGCCGGGGTCGTCGTATGAAATCGACACGCCGAACCTTGCGCTCGGCGTGAACGGTCCCGGCGACTACCGCGTCGACGTCGCGCCCGACGGCAGCAGCACGACCGTCACCGTGCGCAGCGGCAGCGCGATTGCGTACGGCGACGGCGGCCAGGTGCCGGTCGCGGCGGGCCAGCAGATCCGCTTTGCCGGCACCGACCTGCAGCAGCTCGCCGACAGCCGCGCGCCCGCTGCCGACGAACTCGACCAGTGGGCCGCCAGTCGCGACGCCACCGAAGACCGCTCGCTGTCGGCGCGCTACGTGTCGCGCGACATCCCCGGCTACGAGGATCTCGATGCCAACGGCACATGGCGCGAGACGCCGCAGTACGGCGCAGTGTGGGTGCCGAACGCGACGCCGGCCGGCTGGGCGCCGTATCACGACGGCCGCTGGGTCTGGCAGGCGCCTTGGGGTTGGACCTGGGTCGACGACCAGCCTTGGGGATTCGCGCCGTACCACTACGGCCGCTGGGCTGACATCGACGGCACGTGGGCCTGGGTGCCCGGTCCGCTCGAAGCGGACGTGGCGCCGGCCTATGCGCCGGCGCTGGTCGCGTTCGTCGGTGATGACGGCGGCGGCGCCGACTGGGGTGTCAACCTGGCGGTCGGCGGCGTCATCGCGGCGGGGGTCGCGTGGTTTCCGCTCGGGCCGGGCGAGCCGTGGCATCCACATTGGCGCGGTCACGATCGCTGGAGCGCCGGGTATTACAACCGCGTGAACCGCACGTCGATCTTCAACGACTACCACCGCAACGTGAACACGTACGTGAACTATCGCGTGCCGGGCTGTGTGACGGCCGTGCCGGCGACCGCGTTCGTGCACGGTCAGCCGGTCCGACGCTTCTCGCAGAAAGTCGACCCGGCGCAGTGGCGCAACGCGCGGATCAATCCGGGTGCACCGGGGATCGCGCCGGTGCGCGAAAGCTTCGGGTCGGATCTGCGGCGCGCGAACTATCGGCCACCGGCGAGCGTCGTCGGCCGGCCCGTAGTCGCGACCCGCAATCCCGTCATGCCCGCTGCTTATCACGACGAACTCGCGCAACGCTTCGCGCAAAGCGGTGGTCGAGTGCCCGGCGGCGGCCAGCCGGTCGTGCGCACCTCGGTGCCCGCGCATATGACCGGCGCTCCGGGCGCGCTGCCGATGGCGAATGTGCGGGTCGTGCAATCGCACGTGCCGGGACGTCCGCCGGGGATGGCGGCGGGTGCGCCTGGTACGCCAGGCGCAATCGGCGGCAACGCGCCGCATGGCGTCGAGCAGGCCGGTCAGCGGCCCGGCGAAGCTGGCGCCGTGGGGCCGCGTGGCGAAGCGCCTCCGCAAGCGCGCGCGGGCATGCCGCCGCAGATGATCGGCAACGCGCGTCCGCCGCAGCCTGGAGAGAGCGGGTTCGCGGGCAATCTGGGCCATCCGTCGAACGGAGTGCCGCGGCCGCCGCAAGCAGGCGGCGGTAATCCGGCCGACGCGGCGGCGCACGCACGGCAGCATGGCGCGCCGCAGGAATGGGGTGCGGTCGGTCGGTCTCAGCCCGCATGGACGCAGCCGCATACGCCGACGGCGCAGCAGGCGCCGCGCATCGAACAGCCCGGCCGTCCGCAGCAGCCGAGCGTCGCGCCGCAGTCCGGTGTGCCGCATCCACCGGAAAACCCGTCCGCGCAGCAACAGGCGCGTGGCTCGAACTGGCATCCGCCTGCGATGCAACAGGTGCCGCGCGCCGTCGCGCCGCAGCAACCGCGTGCCGAACCACAAATGCAGCAGGCGCAACAGCCGCATTTCGAGCCGCGACCGCAGCCAATGCCGATGCCGCAAGCCCGGCCAGAGCCGCGTCCGCAGATGCAGATGCAGCAGCCCCGCCCCGAACCGCGGCCTCAACCGGTGCAGCAAGCACGTCCGCAACCCCAGCCGCAACCGCAACACGTCGAGCAGCACCAGGGCGGCGGCAATCGCGACGACCATCACAGGAGCTGAGCAGGACACCTGCCGTTGCGACAAAAAAACCCCGCGATGCAAACCATCGCGGGGCTTTTCTATATTCGACGGTGGCGAACGCTATCGCCCCGCTTCCACCGGCATCAGATCGCCATTGGCGCTGTCAGCGGCTCGTGATGCTGATAGCCGACCAGCGAGAAATCCGCCGGCTCGATTTTCTCGAGCCATTCCGGCTCGTACACGCCGGTCTTCGCGTAGTCGGGCACGCGATCGGAAATCGCGAGCCGCGGACTCTCGTACGGCTCGCGCTTGAGCTGCTGGTGCAGCATATCGAGCTGATTCTCGTAGATGTGCGCATCGCCGATGAAATAGCTGAACCAGCGCGGCGTATAGCCCGTCAAGCGTCCGACCAGATGCAGCAGCGCCGCGCCCTCCGTCAGATTGAACGGCGTGCCGAGCCCGACGTCGTTGCTGCGGATATACAAACACAGCGAAATTTCGCGGCGCGTAACGTTCGGTAGAAACTGGTACAGCAGATGGCAAGCCGGCAGCGCGATCTGATCGAGCACGGCCGGATTCCAGGCATGGAACAGAATCCGTCGATCGGCGGGGTTCTGCATGATGGTGTCGAGACACTGGCGCAGTTGATCGATCGCCTTGTAAAGCAGCACCTTCGAACGGCCATCTTCGTCGAACTGCGTGATCACGCGAAAACCGCGCGCTTGCGCGTCGGCCAGCTGCGCGCTCGCGCTGGCGTCGAGCACCTTGTAGGCGGGCCACTTGCGCCATTGCACGCCGTACACGTCACCGAGATCATCCGGGCCCTCGCGATACGGATTGGCGAGCCACTGCGCGTTCTGATTCGCGTTGCCGTCCCACACCTTGCAGCCGAGCTCGCGGAAGTCCGCGGCGCTGCGCGAAGCGCGCAGAAACCCGACCAGCTCGCCGATCGCCGACTTGAACGCGAGCTTCTTCGTCGTGACCGCGGGAAAGCCTTGCTGCAGATCGAAGCGCAGCATCGCGCCGGGCATGCTGATGGTGCGGATGCCGGTGCGGTTTTCCTGCCACGTGCCGGTGTCGAGAATCGTGCGGACGAGGTCCAGGTATTGTTTCATGCGGTTTCCTTCGACGCGGCGCGAACCCGATCAGGCGCGCTCACGGAATTGAGCAAAGCCCGATTCTAACAAGCGCGACCGGACGACGCCGGGGCATGGCGCGCCGCCTGGGAAATATCGAGGGGGAATATCAGACGGAAAGGAAAACCACGCGGTAAACGATAGATGCGAGCGGCAAACGTGCTCGCAAAAGTGCTTCGAGGCGACGCGCCAGACCTTCACATGCCGCGTCGCCAGCCTCGCCGCCTACAGATGCTGCACCGACGCCGGCAAATCGCCGTGCGGCGCCGACATCGGCTCGCCTTCCATATGACGCATGCCGTGCGAGCACAGCAGCCGGTACAGCGTGACCCGGGAGATGCCGAGTTCCTGCGCCGCATCCCCGAGCCGCCCGCGATGCCGCAGCAACGCGAGTTCGATAGCCTGACGTTCGGCCGCTTCGCGCGCCTGCGCGAGCGACACCGGCACGATCTCGACGTATTCGGCGAGTTCGAGGTCGCGCGCGGTGATCGCACGTCCCTCCGACATCACGATCGCGCGCCGCACCCGGTTGATCAGCTCGCGCACGTTGCCGGGCCAGCCGTAGTTATGAAGTACGGCGATTGCGTCGGGCGCGAAGCCACGCAGACGGCGGCTCGCATCCTTCTTGAAACGTTCGAGCATGTGCCGGGCGAGCAGTTCGATGTCCTTGCCGCGCGCGCGCAGCGGCGGCTCGTCGATCTGCAGCACGCAGAGGCGGTGATACAGGTCGGAACGGAAGCGCCCTTCGATCATCGCCGCGGTCATGTCCACGTGCGTAGCCGAAATGATGCGCACGTCGACATCGATCGCGGTATGTCCGCCGAGCCGCTCGACCTTGCGCTCCTGCAGGAAGCGCAACAGGCTCGCCTGGCTTTCGAGCGGCAGATCGCCGATTTCGTCGAGAAACAGCGTGCCGCCGTTGGCCGCCTCGACGCGGCCGATCTTGCGCTGGTTCGCGCCGGTGAACGCACCGCGCTCGTAGCCGAACAGTTCCGATTGCAGAAGATGCGGCGGAATCGCGCCGCAATTGATCGGCACGAACGGCGCGTTGCGCCGCGCCGAGCGTTCATGAATCGCGACCGCCGTCAGCTCCTTGCCGGTGCCCGATTCGCCGGAGATGAACACCGGCGCGTCGGTCATCGCGACTTTGCGGATCGAGCGGAACAGCGCGAGCATCGCGTCGCACGAGCCGACCATCTCGCCCTCGGCGCCTTGCAAGCCGTCGTGCGAGGTCGTGTCGCTCAGCGAAATCATGCCGTATGCATGACCGACCGAGTCGACGATACGGTCGCCAGAAGACGGCACCGTCACGTAATCAAAGCAGTAGTCGCGCACGAGCCGGCGCAACGCGGCGTCTTTCAGTTGGCCAGGCGTGGTCGCAGCAACCCAGCCGACGTTCGGCATGGTCAAACAGGATTCAAAAGCGGCGATTTCGTGCGGCTGGAAATCACTGGACAAATCGAGCAGGCCGCCAGCTGCCGAGCCGGTGCGCACCGCCCGGCGCGCATCGCGCGCGGATCCCACGACTTCCACATGCCAGCCACGCTGCATAAAACGCGTATTCAGTTCCGCGCTCGGGTCACGCGAAACGTAAATCAGTTGCCGCGTTGCGGGTTCCATTATTCAGATCCTCTCGTCAACGAACGTTAAGGACGACGCATGCACCTGAAACTGCGGTTCAGACACGCTGACTCGTCCGGGATTCGCGAATCGCAAAACCCGAACGGCCATTCCATTCCGTGCGGACAGCTGATCCCCAAGAAAGCGGCGTGTGTGTTTGAGACGGCCTGATATGGGCCTTTTTTTAAATCTGAAGCTGTTTTCGAGAGCTTACTATACGTGCGCCGCTTCGAAAACAATTATGCGAATTTAATCGATGGACCCCTTGCCCATCATGGTTTAGCGGCCGATCTCCATTTATTCAGCCGACAAATAAAACATTAGTGGAAGCGCTTTTCGTGGCGTTCTCGCGACGGTAGTTCGTACCTTACGGATTATCGAATTATAGGTATTTTCTGCTGACCCGTTTCAGTGCTGCAACGTTTTTTCCCGATTTCGAACGCATTAGTTGTCATTCTGCTGGTGGCGGCCAGACGCATCAATGGATTGCGAGCGATGGCACATGTTTCGCTAAATGGCGAACACCAGGGAGACACATCATGCGACTCGCGTTCCGCATCGATCTGATAAGCTGCCGCGCGCCATTTTTCGCAATTTGCGCAGCCCTCGCGCTCAGCGCTCTGCCGGCGGGTGCCGGCACCCCGACAGCGCCAACCGCTCCGACGCGATCCGTCACGCTGGCGAATTTCAACGATGCCACCGAGCCCGCCTCCCCCAGCCTGCAAGCCGCTTCGCCGGTTGCCGCGGAAGACGACAGCCAGCTTGCCGCCGACGCGTCGAACCCGGCTGCCGATGCTGCATCGATGAACGATATTTCGCTCGACGACCAGATCCTGTCGCGGCAACGCGGCGGCGCAGTCGGCATGTTGATGGTCGCCGCGCCGCCGCGGCTGATGCAAAGCGGCGGTAACCAGGTGACGTTGTGGGACGAGATCGCCCCGCCCTCGCCGCTGCCCGTGCCCGTCGATGCAGCACGCGCCGCCCAGGGCAACGTCGCGGCATACCAGCGCAGGTAAGCAGGACGAAGCAACGAACCGATAGCAAACAACCAGGGAATGCGGGACCGGTGGCCGCGCCAAAATTGACGCGCCCCACGACGGCGGGACACAAGCAACAACAGAGAAGGGACCGGGACATGAGCACGAACCACCAGAAGCCGCACGCCCTCGGGCTGCCGGCGGCTTCGTTCAGCATCGCTCCGGTCTTGCCGCGCGCCGCTTTGGCCGGCACCGCCCTCCTCGCCAGCGTCCTCGTCAGCGCCTGCTTCGCGAGCCAGGCGCATGCCGAGCAGGTCGCCAATCCCGGCGACATCATCGTCGAGCGCAGCGTCACGCCGCGCGACGCGTTCGTCCCGGTGCCGCGCGACCAGGTCCCGGTCGCGGTGCGCGCCACCACGTTCCCGGCCAATTCGTTCGACCCGACGATCGCGACGCTCGTCGGCGACACCGATCTGACCAACGCACACGGCTCGAACGGCGTCGTCGCGGGTGGCGTGCTCGGCGGCACCGGCATGCAGGCCGTCACGCAGATCCTCTCCGGCAAGGCGACCGGCAACACGATCCCGCTGAACGCGGGCGGTATCGGCGGACCGGCGACGGGCGTCGGCGGCACGATCAGCTCGTCGGTGACGGGTGCGCTCGCGCCGCTGTCGAACGTGCTCGGCGGCGCGCTCGGAGGTCTGAAATGAGCACGCGCCTGCGCCCCTCGCTGCAATCGCTGCAATCGCTGCAATTCACTTCGGCGCGCACTGCCCTGCGCGTCTGCGCGTGCCTGTGCATGGGCGTCGCTGCGCTCGTCGCCGGCGAGTCCCGCGCGCAGTCGCCGGCGGTGCCGGTCGTCGGCGCCACCGCGACGATCGGCAGCGGCGCGGGCATGGGCGCGACGGGCGCGCTCTCGGTCAACGAAACCGCAGGCCTCGACAACGCGCAGATCAACCAGATCACGGTGACGAAAGGCGCCGCTGTCGGCAACGCGAACGCGAGCCTGCAAAGCGCGTCGGTGGTCGCGAACGTGCCGCGCGCACAAGCGTCGATCGAGGCCCATGCGTTTTCGAACACCTCCGGCGCGGTGCTGGTGAACCAGTCGGCCGGAGCAGGGAATCTGCAGCGCAACAGCACCCAGATCGGGACTGCGGCGCTCGGAGTCGAGACTGTCTCGGATGGGGAGCTATCCGCGACGGCCCCGAAAAACGGCAGTCCGGGGCAGTCGAACACGATTCACGGCGTGCGCGAGGCAAGCATTTCCAGCGATGCCTTCCGTAACGCGAGCGGAATCGTGCAGATCAACCAGGCAGCCGGCGCCGGTAATGCCACGGCAAACAGTTTTGTGCTCCGTCCCCCGGCGGGCACTTTTTTTAACTGACCACACTTAAGTATCGGAGCGAATCATGAAGCGCACTCTTATTGCCACGGCCGTTCTCGTTGCCGCGTCCGGCAGCGTGCTTGCCGCGCCGCAGAAGGCCTACCTGTTCAATACGACGGTCGTCGGCGAGATGGTCGGCGTCGAGGGTATGGTCGGACTGTTTGGCTGCGTGCATGTCTCCAGCACGGCTAACGCGGTGATCAACAACAACCAGATGGTCAACGTGAACGCGACGCTCGATCCGCAGGCGCAGACCTACACCACCGGCACCGTGACCACGACCATCAACAACAACAGGAGCTTGCTCAGAGGCGGTGGCGCGGCATTCGCGTTCACGACGCAAAGCCATACCTCGTCGAGTTCGAACGCGCAGGGCTTCGAAGCTTCGGGCAGCTATGCGTACGGCAGTCAGAGCGCGAGCGTGACGAAGAGCGGCTATGAAACCAGCCAGCAGGCAGCCGGCATCGCGGGCAGCTTCTCGCACACGAGTCAGAACTCGGGCGGCCATCTCTCGGCGGGCGGCTCGATCGGCGGCAGTTACAGCTATCAGGACCACAACACGCCCTCGCACGGCAGCGGCTCGTTCAGCGCCCACGGCGGCCTGCACGCCGGTTATCGCGAATCGAGCTACTCGAACTCGTCGGGCGTCGCCGGCGCCTTCGAAGCGAGCGAAGCGTCCGGACAAAGCCGTTCGTGGGGCTTCAAGGCGAGCGAAGGCTCCGGCTTTGCGAGGGTCGGCGAGCAATCGTCGAGCTACTCGCGCAGCAGCTCTTCGTCGACCAACGCGTACGGCGCCGTGTGGGGCATCGACGAAGGCATGACGACGACCGATGTGACGACGCGCGGCTCGATCACGCAGCACATCAACAACGAAGCGGCCGCCACGCTGAACGCAACCACCGGCACCAACGCGGCCAGCAACGTGTCGGGCAACCTCGGCATCAACATCGCGGAAGGCATCGACAACGCGCAGAGCAACGACGTGTCGCTCGCGTCGGTCGACGTCGGCAACGTGTTCGGCAACGCGCAGGACTTCAACGTGCAGTCCTCGAGCGGCAGCGCGGCGATCCATAACTTCAATCTGAACGCGTCGGTCGGCAACGGGTCGCTGTCGGGCGTGACAGGCAACGTCGGCGTGAACATCGCTTCCGGCATCGGCAACGCGCAGGACAACGCGCTCGCCGGCGCGGTGACGACGACCTCGCCGGGCAAGGCGCTGACCACCGCGATGGACGCAACGGATGACAACTCGCAATCCGCCACGATGGTCGTTCACGGGCAGTTCCAGGGCACCGCGAGTCTCGGGGCCGATACGTTGAAAGGCGCCTCCGGCAACATCGGCGTGAACATCGCCGGCGGCGCGGGCAATCTGCAGCACAACGGACTTGCCATCGCGGCGCTGAACAGCGGCAAGTAAGCCGACGACGCGACGACCGCGGGCCAGCAGAAGAAGCACAAAGCAGTCGGAAGGGCGCGCCGGCAGCCATAGAAGCTGCCGGCGCGGATCGGGCAGGAGACCAGCATGACCGGGTTCAAGGGGTTCCCGGCGCTACCGCTCGCCGTAGCGCTGGCAGGCTATGTGCTGTGCGCGGATCACGCCGCCGCACAGTCGAGCATCGACACGTCCACGTTCGTCGGCGTGCCATTGACGAAAACGGTCCGTTCGATGAAGGACCTGCGCTACAACCACATCGTCAATCAACAGTTCGACTACAGCTGCGGCGCGGCGGCGCTCGCCACCCTCCTCAAGTACGGCTACGGCATCGATATTCCGGAAACCGAACTGATCCGCCGGATGATGGTTTTTTCTACGCCCGAAGTCGTCGTCAAGAACGGCTTCTCGATGCTCGACATGAAGCATTTCGTCGAGACCATCGGACTGCGCGGCCGCGGCTTTCGCGTCAACGTCGACGCGCTCCACCACCTTCAGATCCCCGTGATGGTCCTGATGAACATCGACGGCTACGAGCATTTCGTGATCGTCAAGCATGCGCAGGACGGCCGCGTGTTCATCGCGGACCCGGCGCTCGGCAATCGCATCGTGCTCGAAGACGACTTCGCGAAGACCTGGAACGGCCTCGTGTTCGCGGTCCTCGGCAAACCCTTCAGGGAGGATTCACCGCTGTTGCAGGACAACGAGTCGCTCGCGCTGAAGCTGCGCGCCGCCGCGCTGGCGGCCGGCAGCGCGGCGACGCCCTTTTTCGAGTACGGCTTGAACAAGGCAGACATGTTCTGATCCAGCCATGAAGTCACACCTCACACCGCTTGGGTTAGTGCTCTGTGCCGTCGCCTATGGCGCAAGCAGCGTTGCCCATGCTTCGGAGGGCGCCGCCTCGCCACCGGCTCCCGAACTTTCGATACGGTCCGAGCCAGGCGCCGAGCCGCTGCGAGTGCAACTGGTCGGCGACGATGTGCTCGCGACCCAGACCGGCAAATACGCCGGCGCGACGATGATCTCCGGCTTCGTGCTGAACGTCATTTCGCAATGGCGCTTGCCCAACGGCGCGAGCGCGCTCGCTCAAGGCTCGCTGAGCGCGGTACAGAACGGTGGCGGCCAACTCACGAGTTCCGTCAGCACGTTCGCGAGCGTGAGCGGCGGCACGCACGGCCATGCAGGCGATTCGGGCGCCAACCCGAATGCGCAGGCGCGCGGCGGCCAGAGCATCGGCGTCAACGGCGTGTCGCAGGTTACCCAGGTCGCGGGCGATCGCAACAGCGGCACCAACTCCGCGCTGATCGACTTCAATAACAGCGCCGCGACGCTGACGGGCTCCGCCAACGCGCCGTCGGCGACGGCCAGCAATTCGACCGGCTCCGTGAAAGCCGGCATTTCGTTCGGCAGCAACGGCGTGAACGTCGCGCTGCAGACACCCGCTGGGCTCGCCACCCAGACCATCGCGCCGAGCAACGGGCAGATCGCCCAGTTGCTGCAGATCGCAGGCAATAACCAGCAAGTCGCCAACGCCCTGCAACTGCATCTGCAAACCCAGCAGATGTCGGCTTCGATGCTTCGTCAGTTGGGCGTACTGCAGGCACTGCAAAACAGGAGATAACGGCGCGGGCCGCCACCCGCCAGTTGCACCACAAGCAGTGAAGAGAAGGCCGCGCAGGCAGCACCGCGCGGCCGGACCACCGGGGGAGCAAAAAATGAAAAAAGTGTCATCGACCAGGGCGCCGCGCATGGCTCTCGCGGCCATTCCAGCCGCCGTCATGCTTTGGGCTCTTTCTCAGCCGGCGAGCGCGCAGGCGCTCGCCGGTCAATCCGTGGAGGACCGTCTGAATACGCTGATGCGCGTCGTCAACGAGCAGCAGCGGCAAATCCATTCGCTCGAACGCCAGGTCACCGAACTCGAGATGGCGCAACGCGGCCGCGGCGTGCCGGGCGCCGGCGCTCCGGCGGGCAGCGGCACGGTGGCCGAGCAGCCCGGCGCCGACGGCCTGCCGGTGCCGCTGCCGCCGCTCGCGCAGATCGCGCCTGGCGCGCCCGCGCCGGCGGGCACCACCGGCACCGCGACCGGCGTGCCGGTCAATCCGCCGACACCGGACGGCAGCAACGCGGGCAACGCCAGCGCCGGCGGCCTGCCCGCCGCCACCGACGGCAGCGGCGCGGTCGGCCAGACCCAGCGCGCGAACGAACCGGTGCGCACCCAGGCCGAGCAGGCGGTCGTGCAGCGCGAGCATGCGCCACTGTTCGACCACAAGCTGACGATGGACTTCGGCATCAGCGACACCTACTACGACCGTCGCCAGTTGCAGTTGTCGGGCTTCCTCGCGCTCGATGCGATCTTCCTCGGCAACATCAACCTCGGCCAGACCAAGTCGCATCAGGTGATGGCAGACCTCGACACGCGCTACGGCGTGTCCGACCGCATCAACGTCGACGTCGACGTGCCGTACGTGTACCGGCGCAGCACCTTCATCGTCGGCGGCGCGGGCGGCGCGGCGAGCACGCTGTCGGACGCGACGGTGTCGAGCCACGACATCGGCGACGTGAATTTCGGCATCTACTATCAGTTCGTCAGGGAAACCAACGCGCTGCCGGACGTGGTCGGCAGTCTGCGCGTGAAGGCGCCGACCGGCAGCTCGCCGTTCGGCGAAAAAGTCGTGCAGGTCGACGCGGACAACACCAACCTCGTCGCGCCGACCCGACTGCCGACCGGCACCGGTTTCTGGAACATCACCGCGGGTCTGTCGGTGCTGAAGACCTACGACCCGGTCGTGCTGTTCGGCAGCGTTTCCTACACCTACAACCTCGCGCGTTCGTTCGCGGACATTTCGTCGGTGCAGGGACAAACCGAACCGGCGACGGTCAAGCTCGGCGATATCGTCCAGTTCGGCGGCGGCGTCGCGCTCGCGTTCTCCGACAAGGATTCGGCCAGCGTGTCGTTCACGATGGCGCTCGAACCCGAGTCGCAGACCAAGGCGCCGGGCGGCAGCTACCAGAAGGTACCGGGTAGCGAAACCACGGCCGCGGCGATGAATTTTGGCCTGAACCACGTCGTGAACAAGCACCTGACCATCAACGGCTCGGTATCGATCGGACTCACCCCCGACGCGCCGAACTTCGTGGTCGGCGTGCGCTTTCCGTACACCTTCTGACATGCCAACGATACGAGGTCGAGCGTGCGTGAATCACCTCATCTGAGCAGTGTGACTTCCGTCGCGGCAGCGGGATCGCATCTGTCGCTCGCGGTGCCGGCAGCCGCTCCACCGGCGAGCAATGAAACCGGCGCCCAAGCGAGCGCCGCGATGCCAGGCGTCACGCGACAGCTGCTATACGTCGCGCGCACTCCTGACGAAACTCTGATCGCGCATCTGAAAAGCCGCGGCTGGCAGGTCGCGGCCGCGCGCTCGGCGCACGAACTCGGGCGGCTTTTAAAGCCGGACCTCGCGTGCGCGGGCATCGTCGATCTGGCGAGCTTCGCGCCGCGCGACATCGGCGGACTCGAGGCGAGCCTGCGTCAGCAGCAGATCGGCTGGATCGCGCTCGCGAGCAACGAGCGGCTCAACGATCCGCTGGTGCGACGCCTCGTGCGCCACTACTGCTTCGACTTCGTGAAGCTGCCGGTCGCGCACGCGACGATCGACTATCTGGCCGGCCACGCGTTCGGCATGGTCACGCTGTGCGACCCGGAATTCCCGCCGCCCGCCGGCGAAGCAGGCGACGAGGAAATGGTCGGCACCTGCGAGGCGATGCAGCAGCTCTTTCGCACGATCCGCAAGGTCGCGAACACCGACGCGAGCGTGTTCATCGCGGGCGAATCCGGCACCGGCAAGGAGCTGACCGCGCTGGCGATCCACGAGCGCTCGCCGCGCCGCAAGGCGCCGTTCATGCCGATCAACTGCGGCGCGATTCCGCATCACCTTCTTCAATCCGAACTGTTCGGCTACGAGCGCGGCGCCTTTACCGGCGCGAATCAGCGCAAGATCGGCCGAGTCGAGGCGGCCGACGGCGGCACGCTGTTTCTCGACGAGATCGGCGACCTGCCGCTCGAAAGCCAGGCGAGCCTGCTGCGCTTTCTGCAGGAAGGCAAGATCGAGCGGCTCGGCGCACGCGAATCGATTCCGGTCGACGTGCGCATCATCTCGGCGACCCACGTCGATCTCGACGGCGCGATGCGCGACGGCCAGTTCCGCGCGGACCTGTTTCATCGCCTGTGCGTGCTGCGCGTCGACGAGCCGCCGCTGCGCGCGCGTGGGCGGGACATCGAGATTCTCGCGTACCACATCCTGCACAAGTTCAAGACCGACAACGCGCGCAAGATTCGCGGCTTCACGCCGTCGGCGATCGAGGCGCTCTACAACTACAACTGGCCCGGCAACGTGCGCGAGCTGATCAACCGCGTGCGCCGCGCGATCGTGATGGCCGAGAACAAGCTGATCTCAGCCGACGATCTCGACCTCGCCGGTTTCACCGAGCAACAGAGCATGACGCTCACGCAGGCGCGCGAGGCCGCCGAGAAGCGCGCGATCGAGGCCGCGCTGCTGCGCCACCGGCACCGCTTGAACGAGGCGGCGGTGGATCTGAACATTTCGCGCGTGACGCTGTATCGGCTGATGGGCGTGCACGGTTTGCGCGAACCGGGCGGCGCCGATGACAAGGAAGGGCTCGCCACGGACGGGCCGGCGGGAGGGTGAGCGGCGGCTGAACGGCGGCTGAGCGGCGGGCGGGCATCGGTGCGCATCGGAGCGTCGGGTAGAATCGCCCGGTTACCCTCCTCTTTCCATTCGATGACGACGCTCACCCTGATCGTCGCTCGCGCCAGCAACGGCGTGATCGGCCGCGACAACCAGTTGCCCTGGCGACTGCCCGAAGACCTCAAGTTCTTCAAGCGCACGACGATGGGCGCGCCCATCATCATGGGCCGCAAGACGCATGAATCGATCGGCCGGCCGCTGCCCGGACGCCGCAACATCGTCGTCACGCGCGATGGCTCGCGGCGTTTTCAGGGCTGCGACACCGCGACCAATCTCGACGAAGCGCTCGCGCTCGCCGCGCAGGACCAGGCGCCGCAGGCGTTTCTGATCGGCGGCGCGGAGTTGTACGACGAAGGGCTGCGCCACGCGGACAAGCTGATCGTCACCGAAATCGCCGCCGACTTCCCCGGCGATGCGACCTTCCCCGCGATCGACCCGCACGTGTGGGAAGAAATCGCGCGTGAAGCGCATCACTCGAATGCGCCGAACGACTTCGATTACGCGTTCGTCACCTATCAACGCAAGGACGTCTGACGGCACGCGCCACGGCATGCAATAAAAAACGCCACGCAACGTTGAGCTGCGTGGCGTTTTCGTTTGATACGGGGCGGCGCCGAAACGCGCCGCCCGGCTTACTGCCCCGCGATCGTCATCCGTTCGATCAACACCGAGCCGGTCTGCTTGGTGCCGCGCGTGATCGTATCCGCGCCGATCGCGACGATATGGCGGAACATCTCCTGCAGCGTGCTCGCGACCGTGATCTCCTCGACCGGGTACTGGATCTTGCCGTTCTCGACCCAGAAGCCCGACGCGCCGCGCGAGTAGTCGCCCGTCACGTAGTTGACGCCCTGCCCCATCAGCTCGGTCAGCAAGAGACCGGTGCCGAGCTTCTTCAGCATCGCCTCGAAGTCGTCCTCGGGACGCGTGTTCGAGCTGAGCAGCGACAGGTTGTGCGAGCCGCCCGCGTTGCCGGTGGTCTTCATGCCGAGCTTGCGCGCCGAGTAGGTGGACAGGAAGTAACCCTCGACGACGCCGTCCTTCACGACCGATCGCTGGTGCGTGCGCACGCCTTCCTCGTCGAACGGCGCGCTGCCCATCGCGCGCGCGACGTGCGGATCTTCGACCACCTGCACGTGCGGCGCGAACACCGGCTTGCCGAGGCTGTCGACTAGAAATGAAGTCTTGCGATACAGCGCGCCGCCGCTCGTCGCCTGCACGAATGCTCCGAGCAGGCCCGCCGCGAGCGGCGCTTCGAACAGCACCGGCACCTTGCGCGTATCGAGGCCGCGCGCGCCGATGCGCGCGAGCGCACGCTGCGCCGCGTAACGGCCCACTGCCTCGGGATCGGCGAGTTCGTCGGCGCTGCGCGTCGACGTGTACCAGTCGTCGCGCTGCATGTTGCGGCCGCTGCCGGCGATCGGCGCGCACGCGATGTAGTGGCGCGAATACGGATAGCCGGCGAGGAAGCCGCGCGAGGTCGCCAGCACGAACTGCGAGTGCTGCGCCGACACGCTCGCGCCTTCGGAGTTCTTGATCTGCGGATCGGTCGCGAACGCGGCGTCTTCGGCGCGGCGCGCGATTTCGACGGCTTCGTCGGCCGACAGATTCCATGGGTGATACAGATCGAGGTCGCGCGGCGCGGTTTCGAGCAGTTCGGCTTCGGCGAGGCCCGCGCAATCGTCTTCGGCGGTGAAGCGCGCGATGTTGTACGCGGCCGCGACCGTGTCCTTCAACGCCTGCGGCGAGAAGTCCGAGGTGCTCGCGTTGCCGCGCTTGTTGCCGATGAACACCGTCACGCCGACCATCTTGTCGCGGTTGTGCTCGATCGTCTCGACTTCGCCGCGCCGCACGGAGACGGACAGGCCGTCGCCCTCGGAGATTTCGGTTGCGGCGTCGGTACCGCCGAGCGCCTTCGCGTGACGGAGGATGTCCGAGGCGATTTCCTTCAGCTCATCCTGGGTATGCGGAAAAAAGCGCTGCTTGACGTCCATGTCTGCTGCCATTGTGGTTGCCGTCCTGTTGGGGCCGCGCGGCCCAGGGTATGCGCACCGTGTTCGGCGCGAGGCGCGCGGGTGCGGGATAAATGCATCCCGCGATCATAGCAAGGTACGCGCCGCCGCGGGTCGGGCCGGCGCGGCAAGTTACAATACCGCCATGACACGCAAAACCCGCATTCAACCGATCGAATCCGTCGTCACGGAAGTCGACGAAAACGGCTACGATCGTCCGAGCAAGTCCCAGGTCAAACGCGAAATGCAGGCGTTGCAGGATCTGGGCGCGGCGCTCGTCGCGCTGCCGAAAGACGCGCTCAAACGCATGCCGATGCCCGAAAAGCTCGACGAAGCCGTGCGCGAAGCGCGCCGCATCACCGATCATGAAGGCAAGCGCCGCCAGATCCAGTACGTCGGCCGCGTGATGCGCTCGCTGCTCGATACCGAAACCGCCGCGCTGCGTGCCGCGCTCGACACCTACAACGGCGTCAACAAGACGGAAACGGCGAAGCTCCACTGGATCGAACGCACCCGCGAAAAGCTGCTTGCCGACGACGCCGCACTGACCGAGTTCATCCGCCAGCACCCGGCCGCCGACCCGCAGCAGGGTCGCACGCTGATCCGCAACGCGCGCAAGGAAGCGCAGCAGAGCAAGCCGCCGCGCTATTTCCGCGAGCTGTTCCAGTGGATCAAGAACGCAGCCGGCGCCGGCGACGGAGCCGAAGACGCTGACCTCGCCCCGGAACACGACGATGACGACCGCGACGCCTGATCAACATAAGCAACGTAACCACCCCGACGAAATCGTGATCGGCCTCGTGTCGATCAGCGACCGCGCGTCGACGGGCGTGTACGAGGACAAGGGCATTCCGGCGCTGCAGGAATGGCTCGGCGCGGCCTTGAGCTCGCCGTGGCAAGTCGTCACGCGGCTGATCGCCGACGACGCGCCGACCATTTCGGCGACGCTGATCGAACTGGTCGACGAAGTGGGCTGCGATCTGGTGCTGACGACTGGCGGCACCGGCCCGTCGCGCCGCGACGTGACGCCCGAGGCGACGCTCGCGGTGGCGACGAAGGAGATGCCCGGCTTCGGCGAGCAGATGCGGCAGATCAGCCTGAATTTCGTGCCGACCGCGATCCTGTCACGCCAGGTCGCGGTGATCCGCGAAACGGCGCAGCACGCCGCGCTGATCATCAACCTGCCCGGCCAGCCGAAATCGATCCGGGAAACGCTGGAAGGCCTGCGCGATGACGGCGTGGTCAAGGTGCCGGGGATTTTCGCGGCGGTGCCCTACTGCATCGACCTGATCGGCGGGCCATACGTGGAAACCAACGCCGACGTCGTGAAGGCGTTCCGGCCGAAAAGCGCGCAACGCGCGCCGCGGCAGGACTGAGGTTCGAGGATCAGGGCCTGCCGGTGCAGGCCCGCGCTTTATTTGCCGCTCGCGGCGGCGTCGGGCGCCGACGGCACGAGGAAATGCTCGCGGTAGTACTTCAGTTCGTCGATCGACTCGTGAATATCGGCCAGGGCGGTGTGCATCGCGCGCTTCTGGAAGCCCTTGTAGATCACCGGCTGCCAGCGCCGGCACAGCTCCTTCAGCGTGCTCACGTCGAGGTTGCGGTAGTGGAAGAAGCTCTCCAGGTCCGGCATCCAGCGCGCCATGAAGCGGCGGTCCTGGCAGATCGAGTTGCCGCACATCGGCGACTTGCCCGGCGGCACGTACTGGCCGAGGAATTCGCGAATCTGCGCGGTCGCATCGGCCTCGCTAACCGTCGACGCCTTCACGCGATCGATCAGCCCCGAGCGGCCATGCGTGTTCTGGTTCCACTCGTCCATCTTCGCGAGCGTCTCATCGCTCTGATGAATCGCGAGCACTGGACCTTCGACCATCCTGTCGAGCGTCGAATTCGTCACCACCACCGCGATCTCGATAATGCGGTCGGAGTCGGGCTCGAGCCCGGTCATTTCCATGTCCAGCCAGACGAGATTCATGTCGCTGCGCACGAGCGGCGGCTGTTCGGTGGATGCGAGGATGTCAGTCATGAAGGCAACCCTGAGGGCCGCGCCGCGGGCTTCGCTGCAAACCCGCGCGGCGCGGCATGTGTTCGTTTGAAATGGATTCGCGCGGTTCGAGCCGGGCCGGCCGCGCTGAAGCGCCGCCTTGAACTGCTGCCCGGAGCTAATGCGTTAAACCGTCGCGTTAAACCGTATCTCCGCCCTGAGGCGGGAAGAAACATATAATTCTCGCATAGATACCACGGAATCCTCGGATGCCTACCCTGTACTTCACCGCCCTCTTCATCGTCGCCGTCGTCGCGATGGTCGGCACCAAACTCTGGCTCGCATCGCGGCAGATCCGCTTCGTCGTCGCGCATCGCGAACAGGTGCCCAGCCAGTTCGTGAACACCATCGCGCTCACTGCGCATCAGCGCGCGGCCGACTACACCGTCGAGCGCACGCGGCTCGCGATGGTCGAGATCGTCGTCGGCGCGGCCGTGCTGATCTGGCTCACGCTGCTCGGCGGCGTGCAGATGCTCGATCTCGCGATCTCCGACTGGCTCGGCCGCGGCTACGTCGGCCAGATCGTGCTGGTTGCCGCCGTGATCGCGATCACGAGCGCGATCGACCTGCCGTTCGACTACTACCGGCAGTTCGTTGTCGAGCAGCGCTTCGGCTTCAATCGCATGAGCAAGAGCCTGTTCTTCTTCGACCGCCTGAAGGGCGCGCTGCTCGGCATCGCGTTCGGCCTGCCGCTGCTGTTCGTCGTGCTGTGGCTGATGAACCGCGCGGGCAACCTGTGGTGGCTGTGGGCATGGGTCGTGTGGGTCGCGTTCCAGATGTTCGGCCTGCTGATTTTCCCGACCTTTATCGCGCCGCTCTTCAACAAGTTCGAGCCGCTGAAAGATGAAGCGCTCGTGACCCGCATCGAGGCGCTGATGAAGCGCTGCGGCTTCGCCGCGAAGGGGCTGTTCGTGATGGACGGCAGCCGCCGTTCGGCGCACGGCAACGCGTACTTCACCGGCTTCGGCGCGAGCAAGCGCATCGTGTTCTTCGACACACTGCTCGCGCGGCTGTCCGGCCGCGAGATCGAGGCGGTGCTCGCGCACGAGCTCGGCCACTTCAAGCGTCGTCACGTGATGAAGCGCATGCTCGTCACGTTCGCAATCAGCCTCGCGATGCTCGCGCTGCTCGGCTGGCTGACGCAATGCGTGTGGTTCTACGAAGGGCTCGGCGTGCGGCCGTCGCTCATTGGCGGCAACAGCGGACTCGCGCTCGTGCTGTTCTTCCTCGCGCTGCCGGTGTTCATGTTCTTCGTCACGCCGCTCGGCAGCCTCAGCTCGCGCAAGCACGAGTTCGAAGCCGACGCGTTCGCCGCGTCGCAAACAGACGCGCACGATCTGATCAACGCGCTCGTCAAGCTGTATGAGGACAACGCGTCGACATTGACGCCCGATCCGCTCTACACCGCGTTCTACTATTCGCATCCGCCGGCCTCGCAGCGGATCGACCGACTGCTGCAGCACGCATGAGCGGCCGCGCCCCGAAAAAAGCGGCGCGCGGTGCCGGGTCCGGCATGCACGGCGCGCGCACGGGCGGCCTCGTGGTGGCCGCGCACGGCCGCCACTATCTGGTCGCGCCTGAAGACGGCGGCGCGCTGCTGCAATGTTTCCCACGCGGCAAGCGCAGCGAGGTCGCGGTCGGCGATCGCGTGATCTACGAGCCGACTTCCGCGGATCAAGGCGTGATCGTCGAAATCGGCGAGCGGCGCAATCTGCTGTATCGCTCGGACCAGTACAAGTCGAAGTTGTTCGCCGCGAACCTGGATCAGCTGCTGATCGTGCTCGCGACCGAGCCGCATTTCAGCGAGGATCTGCTCGGCCGCGCGCTCGTCGCCGCCGAGGCGAACGAACTGAAGCCGCTGATCGTGCTGAACAAGATCGACGTTACCGCTGCTCTGGACGGCGCGCGCAAGCGGCTCGAGCCGTATCGCGCGCTCGGCTATCCGGTGCTCGAAGTGTCGATCCGCATGCAGCCCGAGGCCGCCCGCGCCACGCTGACTGAGCATCTGCACGGTCACGCGACGCTGTTGCTCGGTCAGTCCGGCATGGGCAAATCGACGCTCGTGAACCTGCTGATTCCCGATGCCGAAGTGGCGACGCGCGAGATCTCGACCGCGTTGAACAGCGGGCGCCATACGACGACGTTCACGCGTCTTTATCCGCTGCCGCCGTCGGCGGGTACGGCCGATGTGAATCACGTCAACGGCGCGGCCGGTGCGCTGATCGACTCGCCGGGCTTCCAGGAATTCGGCCTGCACCATCTGACCGAAGGCCGGCTCGAACGCGCGTTCCCCGAGTTCCGGCCGCTGCTGCCGAACTGCCGTTTCTACAACTGCCATCATCTGCACGAGCCTGGCTGCGCGATCCTCGAAGCAGTCGCCGACGGCCGGATCCGCCGCGAACGGCATGCGCTTTATGCGCAACTCGTGCACGAGGCGAGCCAGATAGTCCGCTGACATGAAACTGATGCGCGCGCCGAACCTGATCATCGGACAGCATTGGGTCAATGTGCTGGAGACCGCGGGCATCGCGTGCGAGCTGCATAACCGCTATCTGAACGGCGCGCTCGGCGAGATTCCGGCCGATCAATGCGCCCCGGAGCTGTGGCTGGTCGATGAACGCGATGAGGCGGTCGCGCGGCGGCTGATCGAAGCGGCGTCGCGAGGACCGGCGCCAGGCGCGCCGCAATGGCAATGTCAGCAGTGCGGCGAGATGCTCGAGGCGCAGTTCACCGTATGCTGGCAGTGCGGGACCGTGCGCGATCCGTTGAAGGGGTGAAGCGTCGTCGGGAATTGAAAAAGCCGGGTAATGCCCGGCTTTTTCTTGCGCTGCGCGCGTGCGTGGGCCGCTTCAGGCGAGCCACACCGCGATGGTCAGCATCAACAGCAGGATCATCCACAGCACGACCGCGCGCCACACGAGGCCCACCGCCGATTGCAGCGTGCGCGGCGTGCAGTCGTCGCCGACTTGCATCGGACCGCCATCGCCAGTGGCGAGCGCGTCGAGGCTCGACGGCTCCGCGAGTGGCCCGGCCAGGCGCGCGCCGAGCGCCCCGCTGCCCGCGGCGAGCAACACGCCGTCGTTCGTATCGGGCCACTGCCGCGCATGATTGCGCCACGCGTAAATCGCATCCTCGAAATTGCCGACGATCGCAAAGCCCAGCGACGTCAGCCGCGCCGGCACCCAGTCGATCACGAAGAACGCACGCTGCGCGAAGCTCGAAAACGCGACGGTGCGGTCGTCGGCCGGCCGCGCCCATGCGCGCGCGAGGTATTCCGCGCAACGGTACAGCACCGCGCCGGCAGGACCGACCGGAATCAGGAACCAGAAGAACACGCCGAACACGTGGCGATGCGACGCGACCACCGCGTGAATCAGCGTGTGACGCACGATTTCGCTGACCGGCATGTCGACTGTCTCGAGCCCGGTCCATTCGTTGAGAATTTCGCGCGCGTGCGGGACGTCATCGTTGTTCAACGCGAGATGGATGTCGGTGAAGTAATGGCTGAACTGCCGAAAGCCGAGCGTGAAGTAAAGCACCACGACGTTCCACAGGAACGCGAGCATGAAGTGAATGTGATACAGCACGTAGTAGACGAGCGCGACCGCCAGCGTCCAAGGCACCACCACGACGAGCCACGCGAGCAGACCGTGACGTTGCTTGCCGGCATCGAATCCGTGCGCCGCCGACTCCGCATGGTATTGAAGCAACGCGGACACCGGATTGTTCGGCGAGAGCGCGCGTACCTGTTCAATGATCAGAGCCAGCAATACGGAGAAAAAAGTCATGCGATGCGCCGTGCTTTTTAAGTTTTTACGATTGTTTTATAACGATAGCACAGGGTCGGATGAGTCTGAACGCGGACGCTGACAAAGCGCCGACAAGTGCGTCGTCCGCGCAACTCGCATCGTCGGCGCGTCGATGCGGGTCATATCAATCATGCGGCGAGGAACCGATACAGGTTGCGCAGCATCGCAGCCGTCGCGCCCCAAATGAAATGCTGGCCGCTTTGCACGGCCGCTGGCGTGACCGTCTGCGCGTGTTGCGGGCCGTGCTGCTCGGCGGCTTCCGGAGCCACCGTCAATTCGCCGCGCGGATACGGCATCGCGAAGAAGCGGCGCTCCCCGCCCTCGTAGCGGAACAGCCGCTCTTCATGGTTGGACGGGTCCATCAGGAACGCGAGCGGCACTTCGAAAACCTCGGCCACTTCGAGCGGATCGATCTCCAGGGAGAACGGCGGGTGCACGAGAGCGATGATCGGTGACACGCGAAAGCCGGTGCCAGTCAGATAGTCGGGCAACGCGCCGAGAACTTCGACGCGCGAAGCGTCGAGACCCACCTCTTCGCGCGCTTCGCGCAGCGCCGTGGCAGTCGCATCGGCGTCGAACGGTTCCTGGCGGCCGCCGGGAAAACTCACCTGGCCGGCGTGATCGCTCAGATGGTCCGCGCGCTGCGTGAGCAACACGGTAACGCCTCGCGCGCGCACGACGAGCGGCACCAGCACCGCGGCCACGCGTGGATCGAGGTCGGTGTTGCGCCACGGCGCATCGGCGATCTTCTCAGGAGTCCAGGCAAGTTGCCGATCGAAGCGCGCCCGCAATGCATCGGGCGTCAAACGCTCGCTCGCGACCGGTGGCAGATCGGCGCCCGTCGCGATGACAGGCAGGGTTTCGGGCTCAAAGACGGGGCGGATCAACGGGTCTCTCTGATGAGCGGGAACATGCCGCTATTTTGACCTGGCCAACAAAAAAGCACCCGCGAGGGGTGCTTTTTCTTACAGCATTTACGCTTCGGAAGCAGCGCGGTCCTTCGAGACCAGCTTTTCCTTGATTCGAGCCGACTTGCCCGAACGCTCGCGCAGATAGTACAGCTTCGCACGACGCACATCGCCGCGACGCTTGACGACGATGCTTGCCAGCAGCGGCGAATACGTCTGGAACGTACGCTCGACGCCTTCGCCCGACGAAATCTTGCGGACGATGAACGACGAATTCAGACCACGGTTACGCTTGGCGATCACGACGCCTTCGTAAGCCTGCACACGCTTACGCGTGCCTTCAACCACGTTCACGCTGACGATGACCGTATCGCCCGGACCAAAATCCGGAATGGTCTTTTCGCCGAGAACGCGCGCGATTTCTTCCTGCTCGAGTTTTGCAATCAGATTCATCACTGACTCCTAGATCCATCTTGTCGGCGTTCGTACCTGCCCGCGCTTACTGCGTTGGGCTACGGCCCCGATAGAGGATGGGTTCACATCTGGCACCGCACACGCATATACGGCACCGCCTCTTGTCCGCTCGAAAGACCGGAGCCTCAGGCCTTCGGCTCTTCCTTCGCGAGACTTGCGAGCCACGCCTCGTCGGCACGGCTCAGCATTCTGTTCTTTCTGGCCTTCACGATCAGATCGGGCCGTTTGTTCAACGTGTTGCGCAGTGCTTCGCGCCGCCGCCACGCTTCGATTTCCGCATGATGGCCGCCGAGCAGCACATCGGGCACCCGCACGCCCTCGTATTCCTCGGGACGTGTGTAGTGCGGACAATCGAGCAGCACTTCGACGAAACTATCCTGCACCGCCGACTGCGAGTCGTTCAGCACACCGGGCAACTGACGCACGACCGCATCCATCAACGCCATCGCGGGCAGCTCGCCGCCCGATAACACGAAGTCGCCAAGGCTGACTTCTTCGTCGACGACACGGTCGAGCAAACGCTGGTCGATCGCTTCGTAACGCCCGCACAACAGGATCAGACCGGGTTCGGCCGCGAACTTCATCACGCGCTCGTGATTCAGCGTCGCGCCTTGCGGCGACATCATCACGACGCGCGACGCACCGATGCCCTGCTCCGACTGCGCCGCTTTCGCGGCCGTGATCGCATCTTCGAGGGGCCGAGCCAACATGACCATGCCGGGGCCTCCGCCGTACGGGCGATCGTCGATCGTGCGGTAGTTGTCGGTCGTGAAATCGCGCGGATTCCACGTACGCAACCCATAACGCTGCTGCTTCGCGGCCCGGCTGGTGATACCCCAGTCAGTCAGCGCGCGGAACATTTCTGGAAAGAGCGTCACGACATCGAACTGCATCGCTCTCCCCACTCAACGATAGATTTCAATAGTCTGCTTCCCAGTCGACGACGATCTGCTTAGCCGTCTGGTCCACAGTTTTGACAAAGACGCCGACGAACGGGATCAAACGCTCGCCTGCGATCGGCTTGCCGCTTTTATCGGTAGCCGGATACTCGATGCGCAGCACCGACTGCGCGCCGTTGTCGATCATGCTGGCGACCTTGCCGAGGCTGAGCCCAGCGAGATTCACCACGTCCAGGCCGATCAAATCGACCCAGTAGAATTCATCTGCTTCGAGCGCCGGAAATTCGCTACGGCTGATGTACACGCGAGAGCCGCGCAAAGCCAGCGCTACATCGCGGTCAGCGACACCACCCAGACGGGCGACCACGCTGTCGCTATGCGTTTTGGCCTGCAAGGACGGCGTCGATTTGCGCTCCTGGCCTTTCAGCAACCACCAGCGCTGCGCGCTCAGCAAGGCGTCTCCGCCCTGCCCGGCATCCGCGTGCGCGGCTACCTTGACCCATCCTTTGAGACCATAGGCGTCGACGATCGCGCCCACCTCGACCGCATCGGCCGGCCAGCTCGCCGCCGTTTCGATACGCATTTCTGCAGCTTCGGAAGCAGCGTTCGCGACGTTGGCTTGCGCCTCTTTCGCCTTGCCGTCGGTTCGTTCGACCGGCTTGCGGACGAATGCACCGAACGACGCCTGACCAGACGCCTTTGCGCGCGAAGCTGCCTTGGCGGTACCAGAACTGCCGGAATCACGCTCAGACATCGAATAACCTCGACGACAACTTCGCAGCCTGCTTTGGCGTCTGCTTCAGTAAAACAAATCGCGCATCGGACTGCTCACGCGAGTTGCGCGAGCCGCCGGCTGAACCGACGACGATACGCCTGCGGGCCGCCATATCAAGCAGCCGGCTGGGCCTTTTGGGCTTCCTTCACGAGACGCTCGACGGTCGGCGACAGTTGCGCGCCAACACCTTGCCAGTACGTCAGGCGATCCTGAGCGATACGCAGGGATTCGCCCTTCGTAGCGACCGGGTTGTAGAAACCGACGCGCTCGATGAAGCGGCCGTCACGACGGCTACGCGAGTCGGTGGCGACGATGTTGTAGAACGGGCGCTTCTTGGAGCCGCCACGAGCCAAGCGGATGATGACCATACTAGAATCCTTGAAAACCGGGGTTCGGAACGACTGAAACACGCGATTATAGCGGGAAACCGACGCCATAACAAACACTTACCGGGATAAACTGAGCAACCGGGCCGCACCGGCCTTCTACAAGAGGTGCGCAACCCCGCTCAAACGCCCGAATTATCTGAAGGAGCGCGTGTGCAACGCCAGCCGAACCTCCTGTTTCGATTCGCCTTTTTTGCCTTTTTCGTGCGCTTTGCTGGAGTTTCGCGCACCCCGCGCAGCCGGATTCTACGCGTGGCGGCGGCCACGTTGCTCACCGCGCAGGCGTTGACCGCAAACGCCGCGCTACCCATCGAAAAAATCAAACTACCGCCGGGCTTTCACATCGAGGTGTTGTCGGACGACGTGCCGAGCGCACGCGCGATGACGTTCTCGCCCAAGGGCATTCTGTACGTGGGCAGCGAGGATGGGCACGTCTATGCGCTGGAACTGCGAAACGGCCGCGTGACGGGCCGCCACGTGATCGCGTCCGGGCTGCAGATGCCAACCGGCGTAGCGTGGCACGATGGCGCGCTGTACGTGTCGGCCGTGTCGAAAATCGTGCGCTTCGATGCGATCGACTCGCACCTGAACGATCCGCCAAAACCGGTCGTCGTCACCGACAAGCTGCCGACCGACACGCATCACGGCTGGAAATTCATCGCGTTCGGCCCGGATGGCAAGCTGTACGTGCCGCAAGGCGCGCCGTGCAACATTTGCCAGAGAGATCCGGACCGCGTCGCGCTGATTGGCCGCATGGACCCAGACGGTAGCCACTACGAGGTCGTCGCGCGCGGCATCCGCAATTCGGTCGGCTTCGCGTGGCATCCGGTCACCCACGAACTGTGGTTCACCGACAACGGTCGCGACCTGCTCGGCGACGACGTTCCGAGCGACAAGCTCAGCCGCGCGTCACGAGTCGGCATGAACTTCGGCTTTCCGTACTGTCACGGCGGCGACACGCCCGACCCCGAGTTCGGCAAGGATCATCCATGCAGCGAATTCACGCCGCCCGTGGTCAAGCTTGGCGCGCACGTGGCGGCGCTTGGCATGCGCTTCTACGACGGCCCGATGTTTCCGGCCGACTACCGCAACAACATCTTCATCGCCGAGCACGGCTCCTGGAACCGCAGCAAGAAGGTCGGCTACCGCGTGGTGCGCGTGATCACCGACCCTGACGGCAGCCACGCACGCCAGCAAGTCTTTGCCGAAGGCTGGCTGCAACCCGGCGAATCGGTGTGGGGCCGTCCCGCCGACGTGCTGCCGCTGCCGGACGGTTCGCTACTGATCAGCGACGATACCGCCGGCGCGATCTATCGCGTCACATATTCGGCGCCGTAGCGCGCGGATGCATGCGCGTGTGGCTGAGAGGCTGCACCAGTCTTCAGCCAGGTCCGGCGCGTTTCGCCACCGCGCTTTCAGCGCGGGCGCTCGCCTTCGACGTGACCACCCGCCCGCCGCAGGCGTAGAATGCGCGTCGGTCCACGTCCTGCGGCGCGCCGCTCCTTTCGACCGCCTGTCACTCTGCCCACGCGTTCATGTCCACCATTGCCTCGACCTCCCCGCGCTTCAGATCCAAGACGCTCACCGCCGCGCTGGCGTTCCTGTTCGGCAGCCTTGGCGCCCACCGCTTCTATCTGCATGGCATGCGGGACATCTTCGGCTGGGCCCATCTGCTCGGCACGCTGATCGGCACTCCCGGCGTGATGCTGCTGATCGCGACCGAGCGCGCGTCGATCCTCGGCTGGGTGCTCGCGTCGATCGGCGCGGTTTCACTGTTCGCCGCGTTTCTGGCCGCGCTCGTCTACGGGCTACGCCCGGATCAGAAATGGGATGCGCAATTCAACGCCCACACGCAACGCAAAAGCCGCTCCGGCTGGACCGTTATTTTCGTCGTGATCTTTTCGCTGCTGATCGGTGCGTTTCTGCTGATGACCGGTCTCGCGCTCGCATTTCAGACCTACTTCGAAAGCCAGGTCGAAGCGGCCAAAGCAATTTCGCAGTAACGCACCGTAGCGGGACCAGCAGGTATTCCCGCACGCTAGAAAAGCCTCAGTTGCGGATTGTCGCGCGCCGGTTCGCTTGCCTGCTCGGCGCGCGGCGACTCGATCCGGCGAAACTGCGACATGTCGAGAATGCCGCGGTCACGTCCGCTCAGCCCCAACCGGCGCGCGGCCTTGTGAAAGCGCTGCTTGAGCAGATCGGCCCATAAGCCCTCTCCCTTCATGCGGGTCGAGAACGACGAGTCGTAATCCTTGCCGCCCCGCATGTCGTGCACACGGTGCATCACGCGCTCGGCCCGATCCGGGAAGTGTGCGCTCAGCCAACCCTTGAACAGCGGCGCGACCTCCCACGGCAATCGCAGCACGATATAGCTCGCATTGCTGGCGCCCGCTTCCGCGCATGCTTCGAGCACGCGCTCCATGTCCGGTTCGGTGACGAACGGGATCACCGGCGCGATGCTGACGCCGACCGGAATACCCGCCTCGCTGAGGGTACGGATCGTGCGTAGCCGGCGCGACGGCGTGGCTGCACGCGGTTCGAGCGTGCGCGCGATGTCGGCGTCCAACGTGGTGATGGTGATCGCCGCCATGAATTGGCCGCGCTCCGCCATCGGCGCGAGCAGGTCGATGTCGCGCTCGATCAGCGACGACTTGGTGATCGCCGCGAACGGGTGATTGCGCTCGCTGAGCACCTCGATCACCCGCCGCGTAAGCCGCAAGTCGCGTTCGGCCGGCTGCCATGCATCTGTCGCGACGCCGAGCGCAATCGGCTCGGGCACATATGATTTCTTCGACAGTTCCCGCTCGAGCAGTTCGGGCGCGTTGATTTTCGCGTAGATGCGGCTCTCGAAATCGAGCCCCGGCGACAACCCGAGGTAGCTGTGCGTGGGCCGCGCGAAGCAATAGATGCAGCCGTGCTCGCAACCGCGATACGGATTCAGCGACACATTGAACGGAATGTCCGGCGACGCGTTGCGTGTGAGGATGGTTTTCGCGCGCTCCTCGAACACCTGCGTGCGCAGCACTTTCGGCTCACCGCCATCGCCGGCCGCCTGCCAGCCGTCGTCGACGGCCTCGCGCTGGTCGACTTCATAGCGGCCTTGCAGGTTCGTGACCGCACCACGCCCCTTGCGAGGCGCCGGCGGCGCGATCGGAAATTCGGGAATGTCAGGGGTGTCGGGATCATCCACGGCGGGCCACGCAGAGCAAACGCAAACTGGAAGTGCAAAAGGAAAACGGCGCAAACACCTGTATAAATATACAGTGTTTACGCCGTTTGTCGAGCACTTCGTTGCCCGCGAGATGCGCGGCCAATCCCGTCAGCGATCGGCCACCTAGTCGGTCACCGCGATCGTCAGCGTCTCCTTGATTTCCTCCATCACCACATAGCTCTTCGACTGTACCGCCCCCGGCAACTGCAGCAGGATGTCGCCGAGCAGCTTGCGGTAATCGGCCATTTCGCCGATGCGCGCCTTGATCAGATAGTCGAAATCGCCCGATACGAGGTGGCACTCGAGCACCTCGGGGATCTTCTGCACCTCGCGCCGGAACTGGTCGAACATGTTGCCGCTCTTGTGATCGAGCGTGATCTCGACGAACACCAGCAGCGCCGCGCCCAGCTCGGCCGGGTTCACGCGCGCGTAGTAGCCGGTGATCACGCCGTCGCGCTCCATCCGCTTGACGCGCTCGATGCACGGCGTCACCGACAAACCGACCCGTTCCGCCAGGTCCTTCATCGCCATACGGCCGTCTTGCTGCAGGAGCCGCAGGATCTTGTGATCGAGCTTATCGAGAGCCCGCACGGGATGGCGCTGGGTACGCATGGTGTTTTTGCTGAAAATGATGAAAATACGATAACAAAACCTGCTTCACTGTTAATAGTATAGCGGTTATCACTGGGCAGACGGCATTTCACCTCACGTTGCAGCTCGTTGAATCGAATCAGATCGAATCCATCGAAGCGCGCGTTGCCCTCACTCAATTCTTGGATATCTGGAGCAGCTATGCGAGTCGTCGTTTTGGGCAGTGGCGTCGTCGGTGTAACGAGCGCGTACTACCTCGCGCGCGCCGGTCACGAAGTGACCGTCATCGATCGCGAGGCCGGCCCGGCGCTCGAAACCAGCTTTGCCAACGCGGGCCAGATCTCGCCGGGCTACGCGTCGCCGTGGGCCGCGCCGGGCGTGCCGCTGAAGGCCGTCAAATGGATGTTCCAGAAGCACGCGCCGCTCGCGATCCGCCTCGACGGCACCACATTCCAGCTGCAATGGATGTGGCAGATGCTGCAGAACTGCACAGCGCCGCGCTATGCGGTGAACAAGGGCCGCATGGTGCGGCTCGCCGAATACAGCCGCGACTGCCTGCAAGCGCTGCGCGCCGACACCGGCATCCAGTACGAAGGCCGCACCGGCGGCACGCTGCAGGTATTTCGCACGCAGCAGCAGTTCGACGGCGCAGCGAAAGACATCGCCGTGCTGCAGGAAGCCAACGTGCCGTACGAACTGCTGAGCGCCGACCAACTCGGCAAGGCCGAACCGGCGCTCGCCGCGGTGTCGCACAAGCTCACCGGCGGCCTGCGCCTGCCGGGCGACGAAACCGGCGACTGCCAGATGTTCACGACGCGCCTCGCGGCGCTCGCCGAGCAGCTGGGCGTCAAGTTCCGCTACAACACGCCGATCGACGCGCTCGCGATGACGGGCGGCCGCATCGCCGGCGTGCAGTGCGGCGGCGAACTGGTGCGCGCGGATTCGTTCGTGGTCGCGCTCGGCTCGTACTCGACGCGCTTCCTCGACGGCATCGTGAAGATTCCGGTCTATCCGCTGAAGGGTTATTCGATCACCGCGCCGATCGTCGACTCGGCTGCCGCGCCGGTGTCGACCGTGCTGGACGAGACCTACAAGATCGCGATCACGCGCTTCGATGACCGGATTCGCGTGGGCGGCATGGCTGAGGTCGTCGGCTTCGACAAATCACTGCGCGAGGCGCGCCGCAAGACGCTCGAGCTTTCGGTGAACGACCTGTTCCCGGGCGGCGGCGACACGTCGAAGGCAACGTTCTGGACCGGTCTGCGGCCGATGACGCCGGACAGCACGCCGATCGTCGGCCGCACGCCGGTGCCGAACCTGTTCCTGAACACCGGCCACGGCACGCTCGGCTGGACGATGTCGTGCGGCTCCGGCCAGTTGCTCGCCGACCTGATGTCGGGCAAGCAACCGGCGATTCGCGCAGACGATCTGTCGGTGCATCGCTATCTCGGCGAGACGGCGGGCGAACATCGGCCGGCGTATGCGTGAGTTCTAGCGCGTGCGCTAACGCGGCATTGGCCGCAAGCGCACGCGGCAACAAACAGCAACTGCAAAAACAAACGGCGCCTTGCGAGGCGCCGCTTGTTTTTCAAGGTGTCGCCGCAATCGCGGCAGGCATCGAGGCATGCTCAGAACTGGTCTTCCGACAAAGCCAGCACGCCCTCGCCACCCTTCGCGCTGACGATCGCCACTTCGAGCGCCGCCGCCTGCGGCAGCACATGCTCGGCGTAAAACCGCGCGGTCGCGATCTTCGCGTCATGAAACGCGGGATCCTCGTCGCGCCTCGCCGCCGCGGCAAGCTGCGCACGGGCCATCTGCCAGCCGCCCAACACGATGCCGGCGAGCTTCAGATAGGGCACGCTGCCCGCGAACACCGCATTCGGATCGCCCTTCGCATTCGCGACGACGAAATCGACGACCGAGCCGAGCGCACGCTGACCCTCAGCGAGTTGCGTCCGCATCGACGCGAACGCCGCGCCCTGCTGCGCGCCGAGCGCTTCAACCGTTTCGGCGATGCCAGCGAGCAGTTCCTTCGCGACCTTGCCGCCGTCGCGCAGCGTCTTGCGACCGATCAGGTCGTTGGCCTGGATCGCGGTCGTGCCTTCGTAGATCGGCAGAATGCGCGCGTCGCGGTAGTACTGCGCGGCGCCGGTTTCCTCGATGAAGCCCATGCCGCCATGCACCTGCACGCCGAGGCTCGTCACGTCGATCGACAGCTCCGTGCTCCAGCCCTTCACGATCGGCACCAGGTATTCGTAGATCGCCTGATGCTTCGCGCGCGTCGCTTCGTCGGGATGACGATGCGCGATATCGCAATGCGCGGCCGCGACGTACGCGAGCGCGCGCGACGCCTCGGTAAGGCTGCGCATCGTCGACAGCATGCGGCGCACGTCCGGGTGCTGGATGATCGCGACCGACTGCTTCGCGGAGCCATCGACGGGACGGCTCTGCACGCGCTCCTTCGCATACGCGACCGCCTTCTGATACGCGCGATCCGAGATCGCGACCCCTTGCATGCCGACCGCGAAACGCGCGGCATTCATCATGATGAACATGTATTCGAGGCCGCGATTCTCTTCACCGATCAGCTGGCCGAGCGCGCCGCCGTGATCGCCGAACTGCAGCACCGCGGTCGGGCTCGCCTTGATGCCGAGCTTGTGCTCGATCGACACGCAATGCACATCGTTGCGCTCACCGAGCGAGCCGTCCTGGTTGACGAGAAACTTCGGCACGAGGAACAGCGAAATGCCCTTTACACCATCGGGCGCGTTGGGCGTGCGCGCAAGGACGAGATGGACGATGTTCTTCGCCATGTCGTGCTCGCCCCAGGTAATGAAAATCTTCGTGCCGAACAGCTTGAACGAACCGTCGGCCTGCGGCTCGGCGCGCGTGCGCACGAGCGCGAGATCCGAGCCCGCCTGAGGCTCGGTCAGGTTCATCGTGCCGGTCCATTCGCCCGAGGTCAGCTTCGGCACGAAGGTCTGTTTCTGCGCTTCGCTGCCGGCGGTCAAGAGTGCTTCGATCGCGCCGTCGGTCAGCAAAGGACACAACGCGAACGACAGATTCGACGCGTTGAGCATTTCGACGCATGGCGTCCCGATCAGCTTCGGCAGCCCCTGCCCTTCATAGTCGAGCGGATGCTGCACACCCTGCCAGCCGCCTTCGGTGAACTGGCGGAACGCGTCTCTGAAACCGGGCGTCGCGGTGACGACGCCATCCTTCCAGCTGCTCGGGTTGCGATCGCCGTCGACGTTCAACGGCGCCAGCACTTCGCCGCACAGTTTCGCCGACTCGCCGAGCACGGCCCGCGCCGTGTCGAGGTTTGCGTCTTCGAAGCCGGGCAGCTTCGCGATGTCTTCGAGTCCGGCCAGTTCTTTCATCACGAACAGCATGTCCTTGATGGGCGCCGTATAGCTCATTTCGGTTTCCTCCCTTGATATGCAAAAAGGGCGCGGGACTCGGTCGGTCCTGCGCCCTTCGCTTATTTTCGGCGGCCTGTTTCAGCCGCCGCGGCGCTTAGCCGAGTTCCTTCACGAGTTCCGGCACGAGGGCGAACAGATCGCCGACGAGGCCGTAGTCGGCCACGCTAAAGATCGGCGCTTCTTCGTCCTTGTTGATCGCGACGATGACCTTCGAGTCCTTCATACCGGCGAGATGCTGGATCGCACCCGAGATGCCGACCGCGACGTACAGTTGCGGCGCGACGATCTTGCCGGTCTGGCCGACCTGATAGTCGTTCGGCACGAAGCCCGCGTCGACGGCTGCGCGCGATGCGCCCAGCGCCGCGCCGAGCTTGTCGGCCAACGGCTCGAGCACCTTCGTGTAGTTCTCGCCATTGCCGAGGCCCCGGCCACCCGACACGATGATCTTCGCGCTCGTCAGTTCCGGCCGATCGAGCTTCGTCACTTCCCGGCTCACGAATTGCGAGATGCCTGCGTCGGCTGCGGCTTCGATCTTTTCGACCGCTGCGCTGCCGCCTTCGGCCGCGACGGCGTCGAAACCGGTCGAGCGCACGGTGATGACCTTGATCGGATCAGCCGATTGCACGATCGCAATGGCGTTGCCCGCGTAGATCGGACGCTCGAACGTGTCGGCGCTGTCCACCGCGGTGATGTCGCTGATCTGCGCGACGTCGAGCTTCGCGGCGATCCGCGGCGCGACGTTCTTGCCGTACGCGGTAGCCGGCGCGAGGATGTGCGTGTAGTTCCTGGCCGCATCCTGCACAAGCGTCAGCACCGTCGCTTCGACGTTTTCCGCGAGACCCGCTTCGAGTTGCGGCGCGTCGGCGAGCAGTACCTTGCTGACGCCGGCGATCTTCGCTGCGGCATCGGCAGCAGCCTGCGCGTTATGCCCCGCGACCAGCACGTGAATCTCACCGCCGATCTTCTGTGCCGCTGCGATCGTATTCAGCGTCGCGGCCTTGATCGACGCATTGTCGTGTTCTGCAATTACCAGATTCGTCATTTCTTGCGTCTCCTCACAGCACCTTGGCTTCGTTCTTCAGCTTCTCGACCAGCGTCTTTACGTCCGGCACCTTCACACCGGCGGAGCGCTTCGGAGGCTCGGCGACTTTCAGCGTCTTCAGACGCGGCGTGACATCCACGCCGAGGTCTTCGGGCTTCACCGTTTCGAGCGGCTTTTTCTTGGCCTTCATGATGTTCGGCAGCGTCACGTAGCGCGGCTCGTTCAGGCGCAGATCGGTCGTCACCACGGCCGGCAGCGTCAGCGACAGCGTTTCCGCGCCGCCATCCACTTCGCGCGACACCGTCGCCTTGCCGTCCGCCACGACCACCTTCGACGCGAACGTCGCCTGCGGCAGGTTCGCGAGCGCGGCGAGCATCTGGCCGGTCTGGTTGGAGTCGTCGTCGATGGCCTGTTTGCCGAGGATTACCAGCTGCGGCTGTTCCTTGTCGACCAGCGCCTTGAGCAGCTTGGCAACGGCCAGCGGCTGCAGGTCTTCGTTCGATTCGATCAGGATCGCGCGGTCCGCGCCGATCGCGAGCGAGGTGCGCAGCGTTTCCTGCGATTGCGTGACACCGGCCGACACGGCGATCACCTCGGTCGCGACGCCCGCTTCCTTCAGACGCACGGCTTCTTCAACCGCGATTTCGTCGAACGGATTCATCGACATTTTCACGTTCGCAATATCGACGCCCGTACCGTCCGATTTCACGCGGACCTTCACGTTGTAGTCGACCACTCTTTTCACTGGCACCAGAATTTTCATGCACACGCTCCAAAGTTACGAATACGTCAACCCGACAAACATTATAGCGACTGCCCTCATGGCAGCCGTGTCGCGGGCGCTTTGCGGAAGGATATCGCTCCTCCGCGGCTTGACGGCAATATCGAACGATCGTTCTATTTTAATCTCTAAAAAACCCGGGAGACAACCCCGGGTTCCGACTCCGACCTCTAATTTCGCATTGCCGTCGTGTTCTGCCAGGTCCGTGGACCATCGCATCACCAGGAAGTGATCACCGAGCCGCCGAATTTGCTGTCGACGAACTGCTTCACTTCCGGCGAGTGGTACGCCGCGACGAGCTTCGCGACCCACGGCTTGTTCTTGTCCGCTTCGCGAATCGCGATCACGTTCACGTACGGACCCTTGGGGTCTTCGATGGCGATCGCGTCCTGCTTCGGCTTGAGGCCTGCTTCCATCGCGAAGTTGGTGTTGATCGCGGCGGCATCGACGTCGCCCAGCGAACGCGGAATCTGCGCCGCATCGAGCTCGACGATCTTCAGCCTCTTCGGATTGTCGACGATGTCGAGCGGCGTCGCCTTCAGGCCGGCATCGGCGCGCAGCTTCAGCAAGCCCTGCTTCTGCAGCAACAGAAGCGCGCGGCCGCCGTTGGTCGGGTCGTTCGGCACGGCGATCTTCGCGCCCGGCTGCAGTTCGGCGAGCGACTTCACCTTCTTCGAGTAGATGCCCATCGGGAACGTGACCGTATCGGCGATACGGATCAGCTTGTAGCCACGGTCCTTCACCTGCGCCTGCAAGTACGGGTCGTGCTGATAGCTGTTCGCGTCCAGATCGCCGCTCGCGAGCGCCGCGTTCGGCTGCACGTAATCGGAAAATTCGACGATCTTGATGGTGAGGCCGTTCTTCGCGGCGACCGTCTTCACGACGTCCATGATCTGCGCGTGCGGGCCGCCGGTGACGCCGACCTTGATCGTGTCGTCGGCATGCGCCGCGGTGGTGGCGAAAAGCGTTGCCGCGCCGAGCGCGGCAGCCAGCGTGAGAATGAAGCGACGTTGCATGATGGACCTTTTCCGAATCTCTATTAGCGGGCTTCCGAACGCCCTTGTTTATTTATGGCTCAAACGACGCACGAGCCAATCCCCAAACGACTGCACCAGTTGCACGAACACGATCAGGATCAGCACGACCGCGAGCATCACTTCCGGCAGGAAGCGCTGATAGCCGTAGCGGATACCGAGGTCGCCAAGACCACCGCCGCCGATCGCGCCCGCCATCGCCGAATAGCCGACCAGCGATACGAACGTGATCGTCAACCCGGCGACTACGCCCGGCAGCGATTCCGGCAGCAGCACCTTGAAGACGATCTGGCTGGTGGTCGCGCCCATCGCCTGGGCCGCCTCGATGAGCCCGCGATCGACCTCGCGCAGCGCCGTCTCGACCAGACGCGTGATGAACGGCGCCGCGGCGATGGTCAGCGGCACGATCGCGGCCGCGGTGCCGATCGACGACCCGACGACGAGCCGCGTAAACGGAATCACCGCGACCAGCAGGATGATGAACGGTGTGGAGCGCACCGCATTGACGATCACGCCCATCACGCGATTCACCGCGACGTTTTCGAGCACGCCCTGGCGGTCGGTCAGATACAGCAGCACGCCGAGCGGAACGCCAACCACGGCGCCAATCAGTCCGGAGATGCCGACCATGATCAGCGTCTCCCAGAACGACTGGACGAACATATCGAACATTTCACTCAACATGCGAGAGCTCCTCCACTACGACACCCTGCTCGCGCAGAAACGTGATCGCCTGCGCGACCTTGGCCGGATCGCCGCCCGCCAGAACCGCGAGCGAGCCGAACGCCTGCCCCTGGATTTCATCGATCTGGCCGTGCAGGATATTGAAGTCGAGTTCGTAGCGGCGAATCGTCTCCGACAGGATCGGCTGATCGACGCCCGAACCGGTGAACGCGAGGCGCAGCAGATGGCCGCTGCCGGTCTTCAGGCGCTGTGCGACGCGCGCCTTCATGGCGGGCGGCAAATCTTGCGCGATCACGTCGCCGATCAGCGCGCGCGTGACTTCGTGGTGCGGCTGCAGGAACACCTCGATCACCTTGCCCTGTTCGACGACGCGGCCCGCGTCGAGCACCGCGACGCGATCGCAGACCTGCTTGATCACGTCCATCTGGTGAGTGATCAGCACGACCGTCAGGTTCAGTTCGCGGTTGATGCGCTTCAGCAGATCAAGAATGGCGCGCGTGGTTTCGGGATCGAGAGCGGAGGTCGCCTCGTCCGACAGCAGCACCTTCGGCTTGCTCGCGAGCGCCCGCGCGATACCCACACGCTGCTTCTGCCCACCGCTGATCTGCGCCGGATAACGGTCTTTCTGCGCCGACAGACCGACGAGCTCGAGCAGCGGCAGCACGTTCGCCTCGATTTCGTCGCGCTTCATGCCGGCCAGTTCGAGCGGCAGCGCGACGTTCTCGTACACGGTGCGCGACGACAACAGATTGAAGTGCTGGAAGATCATACCGATCTCGCGACGCGCGTCGCGCAGTTGCGCGGCGGGCAGCGTCGTCAGATCGCGGCCGTTGACGAGGATGTTGCCCTCGGATGGGCGCGTCAGCAGGTTGATCGTGCGCACGAGCGTGCTCTTGCCGGCGCCGCTGCGGCCGATGATGCCGAACACCTCGCCCGCCGGAATTGTCAGATTGACGTTGTGCAGCGCCTCGACCCAGCCCCGGGGTCCGGCGAACCGCTGGGAAACATTGCGTATTTCGATCATGGACAAACGAAAACGGCGGAGGCTGCCGGCGAGCGTCGTGCTCCCGACAAGCGGCCGCCGTTTCTTTTATTGGGATTTAAGGTCGCCATTCTACCGCAGCGGCGACATACCGTTTAATAATCAATTCCGATCTTTTCATAACCACAGGGCATTAGAGCCGCGTGTTATGCACAAAGCTCGCGCGCATCGCGCCGCTGCGACTATGATCGGGCCACCCCCTTCCGCACAGGCTGCCGCCATGCAGACTTCCCCGAGCCACACCGTGCGCGCGAGCGCCGGCAGTCTTAATAAAGACGCGCCGCAGCGCGCGTCGGTCACGACCGGCGATGGCATCGAGTTGCCACTGTATCGCTGGCAGCCGAACGGGCCGATACGGGCGACGGTCGCGCTGCTGCACGGTCTCGCCGAGCATGCCGGCCGTTACGCGGCCGTAGCGGACCGGCTCAACGCGGCGGGCATCGAACTCGTCGCGATCGATCTGCGCGGCCACGGCCACGCGCCCGGCAGGCGCGTTTATGTGAAACGCTTCGACGACTACCTGCTCGATGCGCAGGCGCTGCTCGACGCCGCCGCGCAAAGCTGCGCGCCGCTATTCCTGATGGGTCACAGCATGGGTGGCGCGGTGGCCGCGCTGTACGCGATCGAACGTCTCGACGCGAGCGGGCGGCGCCTGAGTGGTCTGATCCTGTCGAGCCCCGCGCTTGCGCCGGGGCGCGATGTGCCGAAATGGATGCTCGCGCTGAGCCAGGTGATCAGCCGCGTCTATCCGGGCTTCCCGGCGATGAAGATCGACCCGGCGCTGCTGTCGCGCCTTCAGCCGGTGGTCAAAGCCAATCTCAACGATCCGCTCGTGCATCACGACGCGATTCCGGCGCGCACGGGCGCCGAGCTGCTGCTCGCGATGACGCGCATCGAACGTGGCCGCGCGGGGCTGCGCATGCCGCTGCTCGTGTTTCATGGCACCGAAGACAAATTGACCGAGCCCGACGGCAGCCGCGCGTTCGGCGAGCACGCGGGCTCGCCTGACAAGACGCTCACGCTGCACGAGGGCAGCTATCACGAGACGATGAACGACCTCGACCGCGATCGGGTGATCGCGGCGTTGGTCGATTGGATCGAAAGACGGTCGGTGGGACGAAGTTGAAAAGATGCGGCGCCGGCTAGCCGTCGGCTAGCGCTTCCATTCCGGCGCGCGTTTGTCGATGAAAGCCTGCACGCCTTCGAGCGCCGAGTCGTCCATCATGTTGCAGGCCATCGTCTGCCCGGCGAGCTGGTACGCGGCCTCGATGCCCATTTCGAGCTGGCGGTAGAACAGGCCCTTGCCCGCGCTGACCGCTTCGACCGGCTTCGCGCAGATGCTCGCGGCGAGCCGCGCGACTTCGTCGTCGAGCGCATCGGCTGGGGCGACGCGGTTCACGAGCCCCTGCTTGCGGGCTTCGGCAGCGTCGATGAAATCGCCGGTCAGCAGCATTTCGAGCGCGGCCTTGCGCGACAGGTTGCGCGACAGCGGCACCGATGGTGTCGCACAGAACAATCCGAGGTTCACGCCCGAAACGGCGAAGCGCGCGGTATCGGCGGCGACCGCGAGATCGCACATGGCGACGAGCTGGCAGCCGGCCGCGGTCGCGATGCCGTGCACGCGCGCGATCACCGGCTGCGGCATACGCTGGATTGTCAGCATTAGCTTCGTGCAGCGCGCGAACAACTGCTGGTAGTACGCGAGCGACGGCGCCGCGCGCATTTCCTTCAGATCGTGCCCCGCGCAGAACGCGCGGCCCGCGCCGGCGATCACGACCACGCGAGCATCGGTCTTCGCGATGTCGGTCAGCGTCTGCTGAAGCTCTTCGAGCAGCGCTTCGGACAGCGCGTTGAACGCATCGGGCCGGTTCATCGTTACGCGCACGACGCCCGGTACCTGATACGCGTCGCGTTCGATCGTGACCAGCGACGCGTCGCCGCTATTGACGGGGTTGACTTTCATGGCTCAGATCTCCGCGAGCGAGCGCACGTGCGCGACCACGCTGCGCCCGAGCGCCGACAGGTTGTAGCCGCCCTCGAGACAACTGACGATGCGCCCGCGCGCATAGCGCCGCGCGATCTCGCACACCTGGCCCGTAATCCACGCGTAATCGTCTTCGACGAGGCCCATGTTGCCGAGGTCGTCCTCGCGATGCGCGTCGAAGCCGGCCGAGATGAACAGCATCTCCGGCCTGAACTCGTGCAGGCGCGGCAACCACAGCATATCGACCGCTTCGCGCACGGCCATGCCGTTCGAGCGTGCCGGCATCGGCACGTTGCACATGTTGGACGCCTGATTGTCGGCGCCGGTGAACGGATAGAACGGGTGCTGAAAGATGCTGCACATCAGCACGCGCGGGTCGCCCGCGAATGCGGCCTCGGTACCGTTGCCGTGATGCACGTCGAAGTCGATGATGGCGACCCGCGCGAGACCATGCACGTCGAGCGCGTGGCGGGCGGCGATCGCGACGTTGTTGAAGAAGCAGAAGCCCATCGCGCGCGCCGGCTCCGCGTGATGGCCGGGCGGGCGCACGCTGCAGAACGCGTTGTCGTAGCGGCCTTCGATCACCGCGTCGGTGGCGGCGACCGCCGCGCCCGCCGCGCGCAACGCGGCCCGCAACGTGTGCGGATTCATCGTCGTGTCGGGATCGATTTCGGCGACGCCCTCGAGCGGCGAGCGACCGCGGATGTAGTCGACGTGCGCCTGCGTGTGCACGCGCAGCAGCGCGGCCTCGTCGACGAGCGGCGCCGGCTCGCGCTCGATCAGCGCGTCGATGCGGCTCGCGATCAGCTGATCCTCGATCGCCTGCAGCCGCGCGGGGCACTCGGGATGCCACTGTCCCATGTCGTGCAGCAGACAGTCGGGGTGGGAATAGAAACCTGTTGCCATAGTTCGTGTTGTGCGTCTCTTCTACGGCGCGGCGCATCAACTGCGCGCGCGGCGTGTCTCCGTCGAGCGGCGCGCGCCCCCGCGCGCCTACATTCGTCAAGTTACCACACGACGCCGCTGTCGCCGATTCAGCACGGTTTTGCGGGAGCCGTCGGGTATACTTCCCCGACCCGTTATTCGCCGTTTCGTTCCTGCCGCTTTCCGACTGCTTCCAGCCTTTCACGCATCGCGCTCACTGCTCACCATGACCGTCAAGCTTGCTCTGTCCGCAGGATCCCCACGCAACCGGCTTCGCCTCAACACCCTCGCCGCCTCACTGACCGTCGCATCGTGCATGTTCATCGCAGCAAATCCCGCGAGCGCACAAAGCGCCGCGCGCAAAGCCTCGGTGCAGCTCGCGCAGAGCCAGCCGCAACAGCCGGTACCGCAAGGGCAAACGTTTGAGGAAGAGATCATTCCGCAGCGCTATGCGAACAACGCGAACGTCGATGCGTTCATCAACGAGATGGTCGCGCGCTACGATTTCGACGAAGCGTCGCTGCACGCGTTGTTCGCCAGCGTCAGCTACTCGGCGACCGCGGTGAAGCTGGTCACGCCGTCGCTGACTCCGTCGGTCAAGAACTGGCGCTCGTATCAGGCGCGCTTCCTCGACCCGGTGCGCATCAACGCCGGCGTGCAGTTCTGGCGCGAGAACCGGGCCACGCTGCAGCGCGCGTATCAGGAGTTCGGCGTGCCGCCGGAGATGGTCGTCGGCATCATCGGCGTCGAGACGATCTACGGGCGCTACATGGGTAATTTCCGCGTGCTCGATGCGCTGACCACGCTGAGCTTCGACTATCCGAACACCGCGAATCGCGCGGACCGCCAGGCGACCTTCCGCAAGAATCTCGAAGACTACCTGGTGTGGACGCGCGATGCGCAGATCGACCCGAACACGGTGCTCGGCTCGTACACGGGCGCGATCGGCATTCCGCAGTTCCTGCCGAGCAGCATCGTCCAGTACGCGGTCGACTACGAGGGCAACAAGCACATCGATCTGCGCACGAGTGATGCCGACGCGATCGGCAGCGTCGCGAACTATCTGCGCCAGAACGGCTGGGAAAGCGGCCGGCCGGTGGTATGGCGAATCGGCTCGGACGCGGGCAGCCTCGGTGTCGCGCAGGCGGCGGCCACTGGGCAGCCGGAGCCGCACTGGCCGCTCGACCAGTTGCTGCGCGCCGGCCTCGTGCTGAACGAGCCGAACGTCGACATTGCTTCCGAAGCGGGTACGCCGGTCACGGTGGTCGATCTGCCGACGCCGGGGCGCGGCACCGAGTTCGTGCTCGGCCTGAAGAACTTCTACGTTCTCACCCGCTACAACCGCAGCTTCTTCTATGCGCTCGCGGTGTATCAGCTCGGTCAGAAGGTCAAGGCGCAGATGGAAGCGATCGACACGGCGAATGCCGCGAAAGCGGCCAACAATGGCGGCGCGTCGCAAGGTGGGGCGAATCAGTCGAACTCGAATTCGCAGTGAGTCGCACCGCGAGTCGCCGTGCGCGCCTCGCGTTGAAAGACGTAAAAAAAGCGCCGGCTCGACCGGCGCTCTTTATTGGCTCGTGCGCCCCCGAAGGCGCCCGCCGACCCGCTTATGCGGGAAATACTCCCGTGGACAGATACCGGTCGCCGCGATCGCAGACGATGAAAACGATGGTCGCGTTCTCGACCTGACGCGCGATGCGAAGTGCGACTTCGCACGCACCACCCGACGAAATGCCCGCGAAGATGCCTTCGACCGATGCCAGGCGGCGCGCCATTGCCTCGGCCGCAGATTGGCTGACGTTCTCCACACGGTCGACGCGGCTACGGTCGAAGATTTTCGGCAGATACGCTTCCGGCCACTTGCGAATACCCGGGATACGCGAGCCCTCTTCCGGCTGCGCGCCGATGATTTCGATCTGCTGATTCTGCGTTTTCAGATACGTGGATACGCCCATGATCGTGCCGGTCGTGCCCATCGACGACACGAAGTGCGTGATGCGTCCTTCCGTGTCACGCCAGATTTCCGGGCCGGTGCCTTCGATGTGAGAAGCCGGATTGTCCGGGTTCGCGAACTGATCGAGGATGATGCCCTTGCCTTCGCGCTGCATCTGCTCCGCGAGATCGCGCGCGTACTCCATGCCGCCTTTGACCGGCGTCAGAATGATTTCCGCACCGTAGGCGGCCATGCTCTGACGGCGCTCCACCGACAGATCTTCCGGCATGATGAGCACCATCTTGTAGCCGCGGACCGCCGCTGCCATTGCGAGTGCAATGCCGGTATTGCCGCTGGTCGACTCGATCAGCTTGTCGCCCGGCTTGATGCGCCCGCGCGCCTCGGCCTTCTTGATCATCGACAATGCCGGACGGTCCTTCACCGAACCCGCCGGATTGTTGCCCTCGAGCTTCGCGAGGATCACATTGTTGCGGCTGCGGATCTCGTCGTCTGGAAGCCGGACGAGTTGTACGAGCGGCGTGTTGCCGACCGTGTCTTCAATCGTTTTGTATGCCATATGGGGTCTAGCGATCGATGCGCGAAAGAGTGTCTTTAATCCATCGATTCTAAACCACGATCTCCGGCGCTGCCCTGCAGCCCTTCTGTCCGCATGGATGCATGCCGCTTGCTGCGCAAAAAGCCCGCGGCTGCGAGCCGCGGGACGTGATGTGTGCAAATCGAAGCAATGGGATGTTCGCGGACCCTGCGCGCCGCAAGCCGCTCGTCAGCATCGCACGCGCAAGGCTCGCGGCCGCTTACTTCTTCACCGCCACTGCGGCGGCGCCCTTCTGCGCGGCGGCGGGCGCGGCCGCAGCGGCCGGCTCCCTGCCCGCTGCAGCTGCCGCAACCTGCGTGCTAGCAGCCGCGCCAGCCGGTCCGACAGCGAGACCCTCCGCTTGCAGGCGCTCGATGGTGTGCCCGCCCATGCCCTTAACGCGCTTGCCGAGATCGGCCGCGTCCTTGAACGGGCCGTGCGCATTACGTTCGTCGACGATCGCTTTGGCTTTTGCCGGACCGATGCCCTTGATGCCGCGCAGCGCGTCTTCGTTAGCCGTGTTGACGTCGACCGCCGCATACGCGTGGCCGAAAGCGGCGAGCATCGCCGCGGTAACCAGTACTTTTCGAAACATATTGGAATCTCCCTGTTGCCACTGGCCGGCGACCATCACCGGCCAGGAGATTCCAGTTTAAAGAGGACGGCGTACTAATTACACCTGGCCGAACAGCCAGCGCACGTAACGATCGACACCTTCCTGAACGCTCAGAAACGGCGCGTCGTAGCCGGCCGCGCGCAGCTTCGACTGATCGGCCTGCGTGAAGCACTGATACTTGCCGCGCAGCGCGTCGGGGAACGGAATGTATTCGATCAGCCCGCGTTGCACCTGATCCGCGAGCGCCAGCGCCGGCTCGTTGTTCAGCGCGCGCAGCGTGTTGACCACGGTGCTCGCGATGTCGTTGAACGGCTGTGCGCGGCCGGTGCCGAGATTGAAAATGCCGGACTTCTCCGGATGATCGAAGAAGAACAGATTGACCTTGACGACGTCTTCGACGGAGATGAAATCGCGTGTCTGCTCACCGGCGGCATAGCCGTTGTATTCGCCGAACAGCTTGACCTTGCCCTCGGCACGGAACTGGTTGAAGTTGTGAAACGCGACCGATGCCATGCGCGCCTTATGCGTTTCGCGCGGACCGTACACGTTGAAATAACGGAAGCCCACGATCTGGCTTTTGGCCGTGGGCAGCACGCGGCGAATCACCTGGTCGAACAGGAACTTCGAATAACCGTACACGTTGAGCGGCTGCTCGACCTCGCGCTCCTCGACGAAGCGGCTCGAACCGCCATACGTCGCTGCCGACGACGCATACAGGAACTGGACGTCCTGCGCGAGGCAGATGTCGAGCACGTCGCGGCTATAGCGGTAGTTGTTGTCCATCATGTAGCGGCCGTCGGTTTCCATCGTGTCCGAGCAGGCGCCTTCGTGGAAGATCGCGCGCACTTTGCCGAAGTCGCCGCGCCTGAAGCGCTCGACGAATTCGGTTTTGTCGAGATAGTCGTCGATTTCGCAGTCGACCAGATTCCTGAACTTGTCCGCGCGCGTGAGGTTGTCGACCGCGATGATGCGTTGTTCGCCGCGCTCGTTGAGCGCCTTCACGAGATTGCTGCCGATAAAACCGGCCGCGCCGGTGACGATGACGGTCATGATGATCCTGCCGTAGTGAGCTTTGTAGTGAGCTTCGTTCAGTCAACGCCGCGCGGGGTTCGCTGGTCCGTCGGACGACGGCGCCCCGCGGGCTGCATCAGGAGAAGAGTTCGTCGTAGTCGACGGTGGCGGTGCCCAGTTTGCCGACCACGATGCCGGCCGCGCGATTCGCGAGTCCGACCGCGTCGACGAGCGAAAGACCCGCGCCGAGCATCGCGGCAAGCGTCGCGATCACGGTGTCGCCCGCGCCCGAGACATCATACACTTCGCGTGCAACGGCCGACGCGTGCAGGATGCCATCGTCGGCGAAGAGTGTCATGCCCTCCTCTGAGCGCGTCAGCAGCAGCGCCTTGAACTGGAGTTCGGCACGCAGCTTCGTGACGCGCGCGATCAGGTCTTCCTCGGACTTCCATTGTCCGACGACCTCGCGCAATTCCGCGCGATTCGGCGTGATCAGCGTCGCGCCGCGATAGCGCTCCCAGTCGTCGCCCTTCGGATCGACGAGCACCGGTTTGCCAGCCGCGTGCGCCTTCGCGATCATTTGCGTGACGTGCGTGAGGCCGCCCTTCGCGTAGTCGGACATCAGGATCACGTCGTGCGACGGCAACAGCTCGTCGAAACGCGCAAGCCCAGCGAGCAGCACTTCATGCGCCGGCGAGTTTTCGAAATCGACGCGCAGCAATTGCTGCTGACGCGACAGCACGCGCAGCTTGATCGTCGTCAGCAAGGCCGGATCGCGTTCGAGATGCGGCGTCACGCCGCTTTCGTCGAGCAGCTGCACGATGCGCTCGCCGGGTTCGTCGTGACCGACCACGCACAGCAGACCCGCTTGCGCGCCGAGCGCGACCGCGTTGCGCGCGACGTTCGCCGCGCCGCCCAAGCGATCTTCCTGGCGCTGCACGTGCACGACCGGCACGGGTGCCTCCGGAGAGATGCGGTTGACGTCGCCGAACCAGTATCGGTCGAGCATCACGTCGCCGACCACCAGCACGCGCGCCGCGTTGAGCTGCCCGCGCGGCACGACCTGGAGCTTCTGCGCCGTGGTGGACGCGGGCGCCGCGGGCATGGCCTCAGGCATCGGCCGGAAGTTCAGAGGGTTGGGCATAGGGGCGTCCAATAGCGTGGTAGTCGATCCCGAGCTCGATCATCGCGTCCGGCTCGTATAGATTGCGGCCGTCGAAAATCAGCGGTGTCTTCAGCACCGATTTCAGGTGCCCGAAATCAGGACTCTTGAACTCCTTCCATTCGGTCACGATGACGAGCGCGTCGGCGCCGGTCAGCGTTTCATCCTGAGTGTTCGTGAACGTGAGACGTGCGAGTTGCTCGGGCGCCGCATGCAGATCCATCGCGAAGACGCGCTGCGCCTCGGTCACGGCGACCGGATCGTACGCGCGCACGTTCGCGCCGCGCGCGAGCAGCTCGCCGATCACGCGACGGCTCGGCGCCTCGCGCATGTCGTCCGTATTCGGCTTGAACGCGAGGCCCCACACCGCGAACGTGCGGCCGCTCAGATCCTCGCCGAGCTTTGCGGCGATCTTGTTCACGAGCACGTCCTTCTGCTGGTCGTTCACTTCCTCGACCGCCTCGAGAATGCGCAAGTTGTGGCCGCTCTCGCTCGCGGTGCGGATCAGCGCCTGCACGTCCTTCGGGAAGCAGGAGCCGCCGTAGCCGCAGCCCGCGTACAGGAAGTGATAGCCGATGCGCGGATCGGAACCGATGCCGCGGCGCACCGCCTCGATGTCGGCGCCGACCTTGTCGGCGAGATTCGACATCTCGTTCATGAACGAGATGCGCGTGGCGAGCATCGCGTTGGCCGCGTACTTGGTGAATTCGGCCGAGCGCACGTCCATGTACAGCGTGCGTTCGTGATTGCGGTTGAACGGCGCGTACAGACGCTTCATCATTTCGCGCGCGCGTGCGCCCGCTTCGTCTTCGTCGATACCGATCACGATACGGTCGGGGCGCATGAAGTCGTCGACGGCCGCCCCTTCCTTCAGGAACTCGGGGTTCGACACGACCGAGAAGCGATGCTGCGCGCTGCCGGCGAGCCCGCGCTTCGCGAGTTCTTCGTTGATCACGGCGCGCACGCGTTGTGCGGTGCCGACCGGCACCGTCGATTTGTCGACGATCACCTTGAAGCCGTTCATCGTGCGGCCGATGTTGCGTGCGGCTTCCAGCACGTATTGCAGGTCGGCGGAGCCGTCTTCGTCGGGCGGCGTGCCGACCGCGATGAACTGCACGTCGCCGTGCGCGACGCTCGCCGCGACATCGGTCGAGAACGTGATGCGGCCGGCCGCGCGCGTGCGGGCGATCATCTCCTGCAAGCCCGGTTCGTGAATCGGCACGCCGCCTTTGTTGAGGATGTCGATCTTGCGCTGATCGACGTCGAGACAGAAGACGTCGTTGCCGATTTCGGCGAGACACGCGCCGGTGACAAGGCCCACATAGCCGGTGCCGATAATGGTGATTTTCATACGCTGTCCGGTAGATGGTTCCGGTGATGAATGCCGCTCATGAGGCCGGCGATAAACTCGTTGCGAAATTCGCGGGGCGCTTGCGCGGCAATCAACGCCGACGCGGCCACAGCCGCCCGTGCGGCGTCAGTTCGACGCGGCAATCGGCTCGACGCGGCGCGGCGCATAGGTTTCCCAACCGCTGCATCCCGGGCACTGCCAGTAGAAAAGCCGGGCCCTGAAACCACAATTCTGACACGTATAGCGTGGCAGATTTTTGGTGCGCTGGCGGATCAGTGTGCGCATCAGTTCGAGCTCGCTGCGTCGCGGCTCTTCGGCAACGGCCTGCTGCGCTTCGAGCAGACGCGTCATGCCGGCCAGATTCGGCGACTTCTGCATCTGCGTGCGGGCGAGCGCATGCGCAGCATCGGCGCCGCGCAGCGACGCGACGTGCTGATACGCAACGTCGAGCAGATCGTTGCTCGGATGACGATCGACCCACGTGGTTAGCAGATCGGCGCCCTCGTGCGCGCGGCCGAGCGCTTCATACGCCTTCATGATCTTCTCGGCGACGAGCGGAAGATACGCGGGGTTCTGCTCCTCCACGCGGCGCCATTGCCCGATCGCCGCTTCCGGCGCGCCGCCGGCCGCGTCGACATCGCCGAACAGGATCGTCGCACGCACGTTGGTCGGGCTCGCCTGCAGCGCGAGGCTGAGCTGATGACGCGCTTCGTCCGGCTTCTTCTGCTGCAGCGCTTCCTGCGCAAGTTCGCAGTGGAACTGTGCGATTTCCTTGTCGAGCGACGGTGCGCCCATCGTTTCGAGGTGCCGCGCAGTATCGATCGACTTGACCCAGTCCTTCTCGATCTCGTAGATCGTCAACAGCGCGCGTTGAGCACCCAGTGCGTAATCGCCCGCCTGCAGCGAGCGGAAAGTTTCCTCGGCACGGTCGAGCAGACCCGCTTTCAGGAAGTCCTGGCCGAGTTCGTACAGCGCGTGATCGCGCTCGTTGACCGGCAGGTCCGCGCGGCTCAGCAGATTTTGATGCACGCGAATCGCGCGGTCAGTTTCACCGCGCCGACGGAACAGATTGCCGAGCGCGAAATGCAATTCGACGGTTTCAGGGTCGAGCTTGACGACTTCGATGAATGCGTCGATCGCCTGGTCGGGCTGCTCGTTGAGCAGAAAGTTCAGACCGCGAAAATACGACCGCGGCAGGTTGGCGCTTTCGGACAGCAGCGTCTTGAGGTCGTAGCGCGCCGCCATCCAGCCGAACGCGAACGCGACGGGTATGACCAGCAGCCACCAGAAGTCTAGATCCATGCGATTAATGCAAATGTGCGGAAAAGCGAAAACGAAAAGCCGCGTTCAGAGCCGCGCGGCGCAAGACAGCTCAGATTAGCGGCGGCATCGGCGGCTGCTCTACCACGGCGGGAGTTTCGCGCGCCACGCGCAATTCCCGCCTGAGCCGGCCGTTCTCCATGCGCAGACGCACGACGGCCGGCATCGCCGACACGAGCCCCGCGAGCAAGCCGATCACGAAAAACGCGAGGCCGATCAGAATCAGAGGCGCCGACCAGACGTAGCCGGCGAGGAAATTCAGCGTAGCGGGTTGCGTGTTGGAGAGCGCGAGCACGAGCAGCAGCACGAACACCAGCACACGTAGCAGCCAGACGATAAATTTCATGAATAGATCTCTTCACGGCAGTTGCGGGGGGACGCCGGCTTGATGACGCGTCGCGCCACGGTGTTGCCCGCGCCGAAGTGACCCGTATTGTAATGGATGCCCTTGCGGCTGGGCAGCAAGTGACGGAATGCAGGACTTACGGGCAATTCGCGAAATGCAAAAGGCCGCAGCGGAAGGCGCCACTTCTTAAATGATGGACGAAAAAAAAGCGCCCGAAGGCGCTTTTCCTGGTCTTTTGCCTACTGGCTTTGGCCGCTGACGCTAGCTATGCCACGCTGCAAGACACACAGCGGAGTCATTAAAGGTCGTCATCCGGCTCCTCGGCCTTCAGCGGCTCGCCCGCGCGACGATCCACCCGCTCGCGCAATTCCTTGCCCGGCTTGAAGTGCGGTACGTACTTCTCCGGTACCAGCACCTTCTCGCCCGACTTCGGATTGCGTCCGACGCGGGAGGGACGGCGGTTGAGGCCGAAGCTGCCGAAGCCACGAATTTCGATGCGATGACCTTTGGCGAGCGCCTCCGACATCGCATCAAGCATCGTCTTCACCGCGAAATCCGCATCCTTGAGAACAAGTTGCGGAAATCGCGTAGCCAGCTGGGCGACCAATTCCGATTTGGTCATACTGCAGCAGACCTCTCAGGCTTACTGGTTCTGGCCGTCGAGCTTGGCCTTCAGCAGCGCACCGAGGTTCGTCGTGCCGGTAGCAGCTGCGCTCGAATCCGAAGCAGCGAGACCGCGGATGGCTTCCTGCTGCTCAGCCGAATCCTTCGCCTTGATCGACAGGTTGATGCCGCGCGACTTGCGATCGATGTTGATGATCATCGCGTTGACCTTGTCGCCTTCCTTCAGCACGTTGCGAGCGTCTTCCACGCGGTCTTGGGCGATTTCCGAAGCCCGCAGGTAGCCTTCGACTTCACCGGACAGCTGGACCACAGCACCCTTCGCGTCGACCGACTTGACGGTACCGTCGACGACCGAACCCTTGTCGTTCATTGCAACGTAGTTGCTGAACGGGTCGCCTTCGAGCTGCTTGATACCCAGCGAAATACGTTCCTTCTCGACGTCGATGCCGAGAACGATCGCTTCCACTTCGTCGCCCTTCTTGTACTTGCGAACGGCTTCCTCGCCGGTTTCGCTCCACGACAGATCCGACAGGTGAACCAGACCGTCGATGCCGCCCGGCAGACCGATGAACACGCCGAAGTCGGTGATCGACTTGATGGCGCCGCTGATCTTGTCGCCCTTCTTGAAGTTGCGGCTGAAGTCGTCCCACGGGTTCGGCTTGCACTGCTTCATGCCGAGGCTGATACGGCGGCGGTCTTCGTCGATTTCGAGAACCATGACTTCGACTTCGTCGCCCAGCTGGACCACCTTCGACGGAGCAACGTTCTTGTTGGTCCAGTCCATTTCCGACACGTGAACGAGGCCTTCGATGCCCGATTCCACTTCGACGAATGCGCCGTAGTCGGTGATGTTAGTGACCTTACCGAACAGACGCGTGCCCGACGGGTAACGGCGCGAGATGCCTTCCCACGGATCGTCGCCCAGTTGCTTGATACCGAGCGAAACGCGGTTCTTTTCCTGGTCGAACTTGAGGATCTTCGCGGTGACTTCCTGGCCAACCGACAGAACTTCGCTCGGGTGACGCACGCGACGCCATGCGATGTCGGTGATGTGCAGCAGGCCGTCGATACCGCCGAGGTCCACGAACGCGCCGTAGTCGGTGATGTTCTTGACCACGCCTTCGACGATCGCGCCTTCCTTCAGCGTTTCGAGCAGCTTCGCGCGCTCTTCGCCTTGCGTTGCCTCAATGACAGCGCGGCGCGACAGCACGACGTTGTTACGCTTGCGGTCGAGCTTGATGACGCGGAATTCGAGGGTCTTGCCTTCGTACGGGGTCGTGTCCTTGACCGGACGCGTATCAACCAGCGAACCCGGCAGGAACGCGCGGATGCCGTTGACCATCACGGTCATACCGCCCTTGACCTTGCCCGTAATAGTGCCGGTCACGAGTTCGTTGTTGTCCAGCGCCTTTTCCAGCGACAGCCACGAAGCCAGACGCTTCGCCTTGTCACGCGACAGGATGGTGTCGCCATAGCCGTTCTCCAGCGCGTCGATCGCGACGGAAACGAAGTCGCCCGCCTGCACTTCTACCTCGCCCGCGTCGTTCAGGAACTCTTCGAGCGGGATGTAGGCTTCGGACTTCAGACCAGCGTTCACGACCACGAAGTTGTGGTCGACACGCACGACTTCGGCGGAGATCACTTCGCCAGCGCGCATGTCCTGCTTGGTCAGCGACTCTTCGAACAGAGCCGCAAAAGATTCGGTATTCGGGGTAGAGGTTTGCAGGTCGGACATAAAAATCAGAGTTTGCATGGTCTTCGCAACGCCTGGCTCACCGGATCGGTCAGCAACTGCGGCAAATACGCGAACGCCACGCGGGGTTAAAGGGTTAAAAACAACGCTTCGCGACCATCGCGAAGCACCTACCAACAACGGGACTGCCGCTGCTGGCCACTTTTGCGCGACCATTTTCAGTTACGCATGTGGGACCAGCGCTTCATACCATTGCACCACCTGCTCGACCGCCTGGTCGACCGACAATGCGGAGGTATCAAGCAGCTTTGCATCCGCCGCGGGCTTGAGCGGCGCGGCTGCGCGCTGACTGTCACGCTCGTCGCGCTCACGCAAATCCCGGAGCAAGTCATCTATATTAGCAGAAAATCCTTTTTGGATCAATTGCTTATGCCGGCGCATCGCGCGGGCCTCGACGCTCGCGGTCATGAACACCTTCAGCGCGGCGTCCTGGAAGATCACAGTGCCCATGTCGCGGCCGTCGGCGACCAGCCCCGGTTCCTTGCGAAACGCCCGCTGGCGCGCCACCAGCGCGGTTCGCACCGGCGCGTGCACGGCGATTGCCGAGGCGCGGCTGCCCACATCCTCGGCGCGGATTTCCGTCGATACATCGACCCCGTCCAGCTGCGCGAGCCCCTCGCGAAACGTGATGTGGAGGTCGTCGATCAGTTTGACAAGTGCGTCGACGTCGTCCGCTGCAATGCCATAGCGCAGGCTCGCGAGCGCAGCGAGCCGATACAGCGCGCCGCTGTCGAGCAGGTGAAAGCCGAGGTTGGCGGCCACCATCGCGGCCACTGTGCCTTTGCCGGAGGCGCTAGGGCCGTCGATCGCAATGACGGGCGTCTGGTGAAAGGGACGGGTCGGTTTCATCTAAAAATGTCGCACATCGGGGATTGCACGCAAATCCGGGTTGCATCAGGGTTGTGTGAGCGCGGTGAAGCGCTGGAAATAATCGGGGAATGTTTTGCCGACGCACTTCGGGTCGTTGATGCGGATCGGCACGCCGCCCAGGCTCACGAGCGAGAAGCACATCGCCATGCGGTGGTCGTCGTAGGTGTCGATCGCGGCATTCGGGATCAGCTTTTTGGGCGGCGTGACGACGAGGAAATCTTCGCCTTCCTGCACCTTCGCACCGACTTTGCGCAGCTCGGTCGCCATTGCGGCGATGCGGTCGGTTTCCTTCACGCGCCAGCTCGCGATGTTGCGCAGCGTGCTCGTGCCGTCCGCGAACAGCGCGGCGACCGCGATCGTCATCGCGGCATCGGGGATCAGGTTGAAGTCCATGTCGATCGGATCGAGCTTGCCGTGGTCGTTGCCGACGCCACGCACTTCGATCCAGTCGTCGCCCATCTGCAGGTTCGCGCCCATCTTGATCAGCGCATCGGCAAATCCGACGTCGCCCTGGATGCTCGCGCGGCCCACGCCTTCCACTCTTAGCGGCCCACCGCCGAGCGCGCCCGCGGCGAGGAAATACGACGCCGACGACGCATCCCCTTCCACCATGATCGTGCCCGGCGACTGATACCGCTGCCCCGCCGGCACCATGAACTGGTGCCAGCCGTGGCGCTCGACCTCGATGCCGAAGCGCGCCATCAGCTTGATCGTAATCTCGATGTACGGCTTCGAGATCAGCTCGCCGTCGACCTGCACGGTGGTGACGCCGCTCGCGGTGCGCAGCAGCGGCAGCGTCATCAGCAGCGAGGTCAGGAACTGGCTCGACACGTCGCCGCGCACGCGGATCGGCGCGTCGGCCGTGATCTGGGCGGGACGGATGCGCAGCGGCGGATAGCCTTCGTTCTGCTCGTAGTCGACCTTCGCGCCGATCTGGCGCAGGCCGTCGACGAGATCGCCGATCGGCCGTTCGTGCATGCGTGGCACGCCGTGAATCCGGTAGTCGCCGCCGTTCACGGCGAGCGCCGCGGTCAGCGGGCGCACTGCCGTGCCCGCGTTGCCGAGGAACAGGTCGGCCGTACGCGCGGTGAACGCGCCGCGCGTGCCGGTCACGACGCAGGTGTCGCCGTCGCGCTTCAAACGTACGCCGAGCTTTTCGAGCGCGTCGAGCATCACGCGGGTGTCGTCGGAGTCGAGCAGGTTCGTGATCGTCGTCTCGCCTTCGGCGAGCGCAGCGAGCAGCAGCACGCGGTTCGAGATGCTCTTCGAGCCGGGCAGACGAACCGTGCCGGACGCACGGGAAAAAGGTCCGAGATCGAGGAATTCCATGATGTGTCCAGTTTCCGGTTATTTCGACGCGTCGCCGCTGGCCACGCCAGCCGCGCGCTGCTCCTGCCACTGACTGCGTGCGACGCGCGAGCGCGCGAACACGGCTTCGAGCGCGGCGCCGTCGCCGGCTTCGATCGCCGTGCGCAGGCGCGCGAGCACCGCGGTGTACGCGTCGAGCTCATCGAGCAGCGCTACGCGATTGGCGACGCAGACGTCGCGCCACATCTCCGGACTCGACGCAGCGATGCGCGTGAAGTCGCGAAAACCGCCCGCCGCGAACGAGAACTTCAACGCAGCGTCGGGCGAATTGAGGATCTGCTCGACGAGCGCGAACGACAGCACGTGCGGTAAATGACTGACCGACGCGAACACGCGATCGTGCTGCTGCGGCGTCATGTCCCGCACCAAGGCGCCAGTGGCGCGCCACATCGCCGCGACGCGCTCGACCGTGTCCGGCGTATTCTCCGGCAGCGGGCACAGCACGACGTTGCGGTTCACGTACAGATCGGGCAACGCCGCATCGACGCCGCTCGACTCGCGACCGGCGATCGGATGGCCCGGCACGAACTGGCCTATCCGCGCGCCGAGCGCCGCGCGGGCGGCGGCGACCACGTCGGATTTGGTGCTGCCCGCATCGGTGACGATCGTGTTGGCGTCGAGATGCGGCGCGATGCGCTCGAGCAGCGGCTGGGTCTGCGCGACCGGCGCCGCGAGCAGCACGAAGTCCGCGCCCGCGAGGGCGTCGCGCAGCGCGGCGTCGTCGGTGAGTGCCGCGGCACCGTCGATCACCCCGAGCGCCAACGCCTTTTCGCTCGAAGCCGACGACCGTCCGACCCCAACCACCGTGCGCGCCCCGCCAGCCTCGCCGCGTTCACGCAACGCGCGCGCGAGCGATCCGCCGATCAGGCCGACACCGAAAATCACCAGCTTGTTAAAAGAAAACGCGGCCACGTCGCTCACACAATACGGACATTAAGCGCGCCGCTCCTGACGGTCGACACGCGGGATCAAGAAAAGGCTTACGCTGCGTCAGTCTCGGCAAGCGTCTTCTCGAGCGCCGCGAGGAACGCTGCGTTTTCCTCCGGCAAGCCGATCGTGATGCGCAGCCACTGCGGCAAGCCGTAGTTGTCGACCGGTCGCACGATCACGGCCTGCTTCAGCAGCGCAAGGTTCACCCGGGCACCGGCTTTGTCGTCGCTGCCAACGCGCACGAGCACGAAATTGCCTTCGGACGGCACGTATTCGAGGCCGAGCTTGTCGAACGCCTCGGTCAGAAGCGTATAGCCCTGGGCGTTCAGCGCCGCGCTTTTCTGCAGAAACTCGCTGTCGTTCAGCGCCGCAATCGCCGCGGCTTGTGCGAGCGTATTGACGTTAAACGGTTGACGCAGTCGATTCAGCAAATCGGTCAACCCGGGCTGCGCGATCGCGAAGCCGATGCGCAAGCCCGCAAGCCCGAACGCCTTCGAGAACGTACGCGAAACCAGCAGGTTCGGATAGCGGCGCACCCAGTCGATGGAGTCGTAGCGCCTGTCCGCCGACAGATACTCGGTGTACGCCTCGTCGAGCACGACGACCACGTGGCGCGGCACCTTGTCGAGAAACGCCTCGAGCGTCGGGCCGTCGACGAACGTGCCGGTCGGATTGTTCGGATTCGCGACGAACACGAGACGCGTGTCGTCGTCGATTGCGCCGAGCATCGCGTCGAGGTCGTGACCATAGTGCAGCGCGGGCACGACGATCGCGCGCGCGCCGACGCCTTGCGTCGCGAGCGCATAGACCGCGAACGAATACTGCGAGAACACGACCGCCTGGCCCTTCTCGACGAACGCGTGCGCGGCGAGCTCGAGGATGTCGTTGCTGCCGTTGCCGAGGGTGATCCACTCAGCCGGCACGCCGTAGCGCGCGGCGAGCGCCGCCTTCAGCTCGAAACCGTTCGAGTCCGGATAGCGGCCGAGATCGGCGATCGCCTGCGCCATCGCGTGCTGCGCGGATTCCGGCATGCCGAGCGGATTCTCGTTCGATGCCAGCTTCACGATGCTCGCCTCGTCGAGACCGAACTCGCGGGCCACTTCCGAAATCGGCTTGCCGGCGATGTACGGCGCGATCGCGCGCACATAGGAAGGGCCGAAAGACGCTGTCATGAAAATCTCCGAACGACGATGGATAGTGAAACCTGCTTTCGGGCAACGCACGCGGCGCCGCCCGGACTGCGCTGCCAGCCCTTAGCGGGCGCGCGGATACGAGCCGAGTATTTTCAGGAACGCGGCCTTCTCGCCGAGACCGGCGAGCGCGGCAGCCACAGCCGGATCGTCGCGATGGCCTTCGACATCGATATAGAAGTAGTACTCCCACGTTCCGACGCGCGCCGGACGCGATTCGAAACGCGTCATCGACACGCCGTGGCGCGCGAGCGGCTCGAGCAGCTTGACCATCGCGCCCGGCTCGTTCGCGACCGACACGATCAGCGAGGTCTGGTCGTAGCCGCTCGGACCGGTCGGCTCCTTGCCGATCATGACGAAGCGCGTGCGGTTGTGCGGATCGTCCTGGATCAGCGCGTTGGTGACCTGCAGGCCGTAGTGGATCGCGGCGCGATCGCCGGCGATGGCCGCAACGGTCGGATCTTCGGCCGCCATCCGTGCAGCTTCCGCATTACTCGACACCGCCTGGCGCTCGAGATGCGGCGCATTGGTCGACAGCCAGCGCTGGCACTGCGCGAGCGCCTGCGCATGCGCGCATACGCGCGTGACGCCAGCGAGCCCGTTTTGCGTGAGCAGGTTGTGATGGATCGGCAATGCGAGTTCGCCGCCGATGGTCAGCTGGGTTTGCAGCAGCAGATCCAGCGTGCGCGACACCGCGCCTTCGGTCGAGTTCTCGACCGGCACGACGCCGTAGTCGGCGGCGCCCGCCTCGACCGAGCGGAATACTTCGTCGATCGACGGGCACGGCAGCCCTTCGATCGACTGACCGAAGTACTCGTGCATCGCCTGTTCGCTATAGGTGCCGACCGGCCCGAGGTACGCGGCCTTGATGCTCTTTTCTAGCGCGCGGCTCGCGGCCATGATCTCGCGCCAGATCGCGCTGATGTGCTCGTCGGCGAGCGGCCCGGCGCTCATTTCCTGCAGGCGCGCGATCACCTGCATCTCGCGCTCGGGCCGGAACACCGGAGCGTTGAAATGCTTCTTGACCTCGCCCACTTCGAGCGCGACCGCCGCGCGCTGGTTCAGGAGCGCGATCAGCTGCGCGTCGAGCGCGTCGATGCGATCGCGCAGAGGTTTGAGTCGTGTATTCAGTTCGTCGTCCATGCGTAAAACGGCTCTGCCGGGTGACTGCTGGAAAAGATGCGCACGCCTGCCAGTCAGTGTGACTCAGGCGCTGCGCTGTTCGAATTCCTTCATGTATTCGACAAGCGCTTTGACGCCTTCGAGCGGGACGGCGTTATAAATCGACGCCCGCATGCCGCCGACGGACTTGTGGCCCTTTAGCTGCACTAATCCCCGCGCTTTCGCGCCGGACAGGAAATCTTCGTTGCACGACTCGTCGGCGAGGAAGAACGGTACGTTCATCCGCGAGCGCGAGGCACGTTCGACCTTGTTCAGATAGAAGCTGCTCGAGTCGATCGTGTCGTATAGCAGCTTCGATTTTTCGAGGTTGCGCGCCTCCATCGCCTGGAGGCCGCCCTGCTTCTTCAACCACTTGAACACGAGCCCGGCGATATAGATCGCATAGGTGGGCGGCGTGTTGTACATCGAGTTGTTCTCGGCGACGGTCTTCCATTCGAACGCCGATGGGCAAATCGGCATCGCGCGATCGAGCATGTCCTCACGCACGATCACGACCGTCACGCCCGCCATGCCGATGTTCTTCTGCGCGCCGCCGAACAGCACGCCGTATTTGGCGATGTCCATTGGGCGCGACAGGATATGCGACGACGCGTCCGCCACGAGCGGAATATCGCCGAGGTCGGGAATCTCGAAGGTTTCGACTCCATGGATGGTCTCGTTCGTGCACAGGTGCACGTAGGCCGGATCGTCCGACAGTTGCCATTCCTCACGCGCCGGCGCGCGGGTATAGCCCTCGGCCGTCTTGCCGGTTGCGGCCAGATGCACGCTGCCGTATTTTTCCGCTTCCTTGAACGACTTCTGCGACCACGAGCCGGTGACGACGAAATCCGCCCGCGGTTTCGAGCCGAGCAGGTTCATCGGCACGATCGCGTTCTCGCCGAGCCCGCCGCCCTGCAGGAACAGGATCCGGTGGCTTGCCGGCACGTGAAGCAACTCGCGCAGATCGGTCAGCGCTGCTTCGTGGATCGACATGAATTCCTTGCCGCGATGGCTCATTTCCATCACGCTCATACCACTGCCTTGCCAGTTCAGCATCTCGTCGGCTGCCTGGCGCAGCACTTCTTCGGGCATGGCCGCCGGGCCGGCGGAGAAATTAAAAACGCGCATGTGAGGTCCTGGAAGCGCGCGCGAAGTAACGAAGTCGCGCGGGAATCGGCGAAAAGAACTGCGAAATGGCTCGCCGAAAAAGAAAATGGCCGTCTGCGCCAGTGCGCAAACGACCATTATCGCATTGTCGCCGCCAACCCGCCACGCCGGGTGTCCCAGCGGGCGCGGCGACAGGCCGGCTGATTAGCGCGGCCTGCGAGCGGAACTTACTTGGCCGCCGGCTTGACCGATGCGACTTCCTTGTCGGCCTGGTCACGCGTTGCCTTGATCGATTCCGGCATGTACTTCTGCATCAGACCGTTCACGACGTCGCGGCCAACCTGGTCTTGCACCTGGATGAACTTGCGGCCGGTCGGGCTCTTGTAGAACGTGGTCAGGTCCTTGATTTCCGACACGCTGTAGTACTTCGCGTACGCATCGTACTGAGCTTGCATCGCGTCCTGACGGAAACCGTCGGTTGCGAAGACCTGACCTGCCGCGTCCACCAGCTTCGGCACCGCGTTCTTCTGCAGCGTCGGCACGGCGGCCTGCTTCTGCTTGTCCGTCATCGTCTTGTTCTCGGTCAGCGCGTCCGACAGGATTGCCGGAACGAGCTGCTTGGCCTGCATCTGCGCGCTGTTGCCGATTGCGCCAACCAGCTTCTGCGCGTCGATGGCGTCGAGCAGGTCCTTGATGGCAGCTTGCTTGGCCGGATCAACCGGTGCTGCTGCGGCAGCCGGAGCTGCGGGCGCCTGGTTCTGCAGCGCTTGAGCCATGGCGAAGGTCGGCACGATGGCAGCCAGCAACATCAGTTGTTTGAATCGTTTTTGCATCATTACTCCCTAAGAGAAATTAACTTGAACCGCACGCCGCACGGGAAAGCGTACCGGCCCGATACGCGTTGACCCGGAGCGTAGCTTCAACGTATTAACTGAGACTGAAAGCCGCTGGCAAGGATCAAGCCGCGCCGCCGCCCTCACCGCCGTTATCACCTTCAGCGGAGCCGTCGGAATCGCTTTCCGACTCGCCCTCGGCCTCAGCTACCTGTTGCAGACCGGACAGCTTGGTCCCTTCGTCAAGGCTGATGAGTGTAACACCTTGCGTTGCGCGTCCCATTTCACGAATTTCCGACACGCGCGTGCGGATCAGCACGCCCGTCGTGGTAATGAGCATGATCTGCGCTTCCGAGTCCACGAGCGTCGCGGCAACGACCCTGCCATTGCGCTCAGACGTCTGGATCGCAATCATGCCCTTCGTGCCGCGGCCGTGACGCGTGTACTCGGTGATCGGGGTGCGCTTGCCGAAGCCGTTCTCGGTTGCGGTGAGCACCGACTGCTGCTCGTCGCCGGCCACCAGCAACGCGATCACGTTCTGGCCGTCCTCGAGCTGCATGCCGCGCACGCCGCGCGCCTCGCGACCCATCGGACGCACGTCGTTTTCGTCGAAGCGGACTGCCTTGCCCGAATCAGAGAACAGCATTACGTCGTGCTGGCCATCGGTGATCGCGGCGCCGATCAGGTAATCACCCTCATCGAGACCGACCGCAATAATACCTTTGCGCAGCGGCCGGCTGAATGCCTCGAGCGGCGTCTTCTTTACCGTTCCTAGCGCGGTCGCCATGAATACGAACTTGTCGGCCGAGAACTCCTTGACCGGCAGCACGACCGTAATCTTTTCGCCTTCCTGCAGCGGGAACATATTGACGATCGGCCGGCCGCGCGAATTGCGCGAGCCCTGCGGCACCTCGTAGACCTTGACCCAGTACACACGGCCGCGATTCGAGAAGCACAGGATGTGGTCGTGCGTATTGGCGATGAACAGCGTGTCGATCCAGTCGTCTTCCTTCATGGAAGTGGCCTGCTTGCCACGACCACCGCGCTTCTGCGCCCGATATTCGGACAGCGGCTGCGATTTCACGTAGCCCGCGTGCGACATCGTCACGACCATTTCCTGCGGCGTGATCAGGTCTTCGGTGTTCAGTTCGGTCGCGTTCAACTCGATCTTCGAGCGACGCGCATCGCCGAATTCGGCCTTGATCGACGTGAGTTCGTCGACGATGATCGCCGAAATGCGTTCCGGGCGAGCCAGAATGTCCAGCAGGTCAGCGATCTGCGCCATCACATCACGGTATTCGCCAATGATCTTGTCCTGCTCGAGACCGGTCAGGCGCTGCAGACGCATCTGCAGGATTTCCTGCGCCTGGGTATCGGACAAGCGGTAGAGGCCGTCGGCCTGCATGCCGAACGAAGGGTTCAGCCCCTCCGGACGATATGCTTCGCGACCGCCCGCCGACGCGTTATCCGCCTCGGCGCGCGACAGCATTTCGCGCACGAGCGACGAATCCCACGAGCGCGACATCAGTTCCTGCTTGGCGATAGGCGGCGTCGGCGCGGCCTTGATGAGCGCGATGAATTCGTCGATGTTCGCGAGCGCAACCGCCAGACCTTCGAGCACATGGCCACGTTCGCGCGCCTTGCGCAGCTCGTAGACGGTGCGCCGCGTCAGCACTTCCCGGCGATGCGACAGGAAGCACGTCAGCATTTCCTTCAGGTTCAGGAGCTTCGGCTGACCGTCGACGAGCGCGACCATGTTCATGCCGAACGTGTCCTGAAGCTGGGTCGCCTTGTACAGATTGTTCAGCACGACCTCGGGCACCTCGCCGCGCTTGAGCTCGATCACGACACGCATGCCGCTCTTGTCGGATTCGTCGCGGATGTCGGAGATGCCTTCGAGCTTCTTCTCGTTGACGAGTTCGGCGATACGCTCGAGCAGCGAGCGCTTGTTCACCTGATACGGCAATTCGTCGACGATGATCGCCATGCGCTGCCCGCGATCGATTTCCTCGAAGTGCGTCAGCGCGCGCATCACGACGCGGCCGCGACCGGTCCGATAGCCGTCGCGCACGCCGGCCACGCCGTAGATGATGCCGGCGGTCGGGAAGTCGGGTGCGGGGATGATCTCGATCAGCTCGTCGATCGTCGCTTCCGGGTTTTTCAGCAGATGCTGACACGCGTCGACGACTTCGTTGAGGTTGTGCGGCGGGATGTTGGTCGCCATGCCGACCGCGATGCCGGACGAGCCATTGATCAGCAGATTAGGGATGCGCGCAGGCAGGATGGCCGGCTCGTTTTCGCTGCCGTCGTAGTTCGGCACGAAGTCGACCGTTTCCTTGTCGATGTCGGCCAGCAGTTCGTGGCCGATCTTCGCCATGCGGATTTCGGTGTAACGCATCGCCGCGGCGTTGTCGCCGTCGACCGAACCGAAGTTCCCCTGGCCGTCGACGAGCATGTAGCGCAGCGAGAAGTCTTGCGCCATCCGTACGATCGTGTCGTAGACGGCAGTGTCGCCGTGCGGATGGTATTTACCGATGACGTCGCCGACGATACGCGCCGACTTCTTGTAGGCGCGGTTCCAGTCGTTGTTCAGCTCGTGCATCGCGTAGAGCACGCGCCGGTGCACCGGCTTCAGGCCATCGCGGACATCGGGAAGCGCTCGCCCTACGATTACGCTCATCGCGTAATCGAGATACGAACGGCGCATTTCCTCCTCAAGGGAGATTGGCAGAGTCTCTTTGGCGAATTGATCCATTATCCGTATCTTTTACGTGCGAAAGCGGGGTTCGCCGCAACTTCGCGTAAGCATTGCAGGCGCAACGCATCACGCGATTCTAACATGCCACGCATCCGCGCCCGACGCAGGTACGTATACATATTAGAGGGGCACCCGCCAACACCTCGCCGATCGCACAATTTCGAGCTCACCAGGCTCGATTCCTGCGTGGGGCCAATTCGCCGCTTAGCCAGAGCCCGCGGACCGCTCAGACGAAAACATTTGTTGCTCATGCACCACAATTGGAGGGGGATTTGAATGGGGGCAGATTTTTTTTTCGTCGGAAGGGAACGATATGGCAAAATGCCAACGCACAAAGAGTCAGACACTGCTCGAAGTCTACACAGCCGGTTTTTGTTCCGCACCAATGTTATACTTCGAGCAATGTATGACTGGTCATCCGTCAACAGGCTCGCAGTAAACCTGCGGTAATCTCAATTTCGAGAGGAGAAATATGAATAAACTTTCAAAGCTCGCGTTCATTGCAGCTACCGCAGTTATGGCTGCATCCGCCATGGCGCAGTCGGTGCCGGCGTCGCGACAAGCTACCAACGACAACTGGGTGAATGGTACTGGCGAATACGTGTGGATGAACGGCACGAACGAGCTTTGCTGGCGCGATGCATTCTGGACGCCCGCAACGGCTAACGCCAAGTGCGACGGCGCTCTGGTTGCTCAGGCTCCGACCCCGCCGGCACCGGTCGCTCCGGCCCCGGCTATCTCCAGCGAAAAGATTACGTATCAAGCTGATGCGCTGTTCGACTTCGACAAGGCAATCCTGAAGCCGGCTGGCAAGGAACGTCTGAGCGAACTGGCATCGAAGATCCAGGGCATCAACCTCGAAGTCGTCGTCGCTACGGGCCACACCGACCGCATCGGTTCGGACGCTTACAACGACCGTCTGTCGCTGCGTCGTGCTCAAGCTGTGAAGGCCTTCCTGGTCAGCAAGGGCGTCGAAGCCAACCGTATCTACACGGAAGGCAAGGGCCGCCGCAACCCGGTTACCACCGGTTGCAACCAGAAGAACCGCAAGCAACTCATCGCCTGCCTCGCACCGGACCGCCGCGTGGAAGTCGAAGTTGTCGGTACGCCGAAGCAGTAAGCTGGAAATTACCGCAGTATCGAAAGCCCCGCTTCGGCGGGGCTTTTTTTATGTGCGGGTGCCGCGACGTGGTGTGATGCGCGACGGAGGAACACCCCGCTCCGCTATGAGCGGCTCGAAGCTCGAATTGGCAGCCGCTCGCTGGTGCGCTTTTGCCGCTCTTTCTCTTGCCCTATATACTCAGAGTTTATCCTCGAGCGTCCGCTCACCGCTTTCATCGAGGCAGCCTTCGCCATGACCAACGCCGATCCCCACGAACTACAGAAATTCAGCGACCTCGCGCATCGTTGGTGGGACCCGAACGCCGAATTCAAACCACTGCACGAACTGAATCCGATTCGCCTGCGCTGGATCGACGCGCACGCGCATCTCGCCGGCAAAAAGGTGCTCGATATCGGTTGCGGCGGCGGCATCCTGTCGGAATCGATGGCAGGCTTGGGCGCGCATGTGAAGGGCATCGACCTGTCGACTCAGGCGCTCGGCGTCGCCGATCTTCACAGTCTTGAAAGCGGTGTAACCGTCGATTACGAAGAAATCGCCGCCGAGGCACTGGCCGCGCGCGAACCGGGCACCTATGACGTGGTCACCTGCATGGAAATGCTCGAGCACGTCCCCAAGCCGGCCGCGATCGTCGAGGCCTGCAAGAATCTCGTGAAGCCGGGCGGCTGGGTGTTTTTCTCCACACTGAACCGCAACGTGAAGTCGTACCTGTTCGCCGTGATCGGCGCCGAATACATCGCGCGCATGCTGCCGAAGGGCACGCACGACTACGCGCGCTTCATCCGCCCGTCGGAACTCGCCGGCTTCGTGCGCGCCGCCGATCTGCGTACGGCCGACATCAAGGGCATCGTGTACAACCCGCTCAGCAAGCACTTCGCGCTGTCGTCCGACACGAGCGTCAACTATATGCTCGCCTGTCGCCGCGACGCCTGAGCTGCCAGAACCGCCCCGATCCGCCGTATCCGAAACGAACAATGAGCGACCCGACTCCCCTGCCGCAACGCGAAGACAACGACGACACGCTCGGCTTTTGCCTCGCCGTGCTTTTCGACCTCGACGGCACGCTTGCCGACACGGCGCCCGACCTCGCGGCCGCCGTCAACAAGATGCGCCACGACCGGGGACTCGAGATGGTGCCGCTCGAGAAGCTGCGCCCGCTCGCTTCGGCCGGGGCGCGCGGACTGATCTGCGGCGCGTTTGGCATCGGGCCCGATCATCACGAATTCGCATCGATGCGCGAGGAGTTTCTCGCGAACTACGAAGCGGACCTGTGCATCGAGACGACGCTCTTTCCGGGCATCGCGGAAGTGCTCGATGAACTCGACGCGCGCGGCGTGCGCTGGGGCATCGTCACGAACAAGGTCGCGCGGCTCACCGAGCCCCTCGTCGCGCAACTCGGGCTCGAGGAGCGCGCCGGCTGCGTGGTGAGCGGCGACACGACTCCGCATTCGAAACCGCACCCCGCGCCGCTGCTGCACGCGGCGCGTGAGCTGGACATCGCGCCGGAGCGCGTCGTCTATATCGGCGACGATCTGCGCGACGTGCAGGCCGGTTTTGCCGCCGGCATGAAGACCGTCGCCGCGGCTTACGGCTATTGCGGCAATGACATTCCGCCGACACGATGGCATGCGCAACACGTTGTGGAGTCGACGGCCGAGTTGCAGACGCTGCTGCGCGACATTGGCTGAGAAAGTCCGGCCACCCAATGCGTGCGACGCGTGCCGTCGATCTATTGTAAAATCCCTTTTGGCTCATATATGTGAGCAACGAACCGCGGGGGCGACCTGGTTTCGACAGGGGTTGCAAAGCGGCTAGGGCATGTCGAGGACCCGTCACCTCGTTAATCAATGGGAAAAACGTAACTGCAAACGACGATACGTTCGCACTGGCAGCCTAAGGGCCGCCGTCCTCTGCCTAGTTCACTGACGGGCTAGTGTCGCAAGACCGGTAGCAATACCGACAGAGGTCATATACGTCAGTTAAGCCTTGACGGCGTCACGACGTCCGGGTCGAAAATCTAGTGAATCGCCGTAGCGCAGCGTGTTCGTCCGCGTCGCTGCGGTTAAATCAAAAGACAGAACTAAACATGTAGAACTGGTCGTAGAGGACTTCTGGACGCGGGTTCGATTCCCGCCGCCTCCACCAAACACAAGGCACGTTCGCAACGAACGGCCCGAAAAACCCCGGTAACTTGACGCTGCCGGGGTTTTTTATTTTCTTCACCGTGCGCGACCCACAACACGACCCGGCAGATCCACAGCCGCTGCCTATACTCGTAGCGCGAGGCGCGTCGTCGCCCGTCAACCGCGTCGCCAGACCAGGAGCCCGCGCCATGCGCAAGACCATCGCATTGCTTGCCCCGCTCGGACTCGCCGTGCTGCACGCCAGCGCCCTCGCCGACCCGCCAAAACTGTCCGAGGGCCGCTTCGTCACTGCCGACGGCATGACGCTCTACACGTTCGACAAGGACACCACCCATGGCGTCAGCGCCTGCACCGGCGGCTGCATGAGCACCTGGCCGGCGGCCACCGCGACGCCGACCGACAAGCCGTCGGGCGACTGGTCACTAATCCCGAGCGCGGACGGCAAGCAGCAATGGGCGTACAAGGGCCATCCGCTGTATCACTACTCGGCTGACAAGCAGGCAGGCGATGCAAAGGGGGACGGTTTCAAGGACATCTGGCACATCGCCAGGCCATAACAATGCGGTCCGCCCGGCAACTGCGCGACCATCGCATCCACCACAAAGCACAACGCCGGCCCAAGGGCCGGCGCTGTGTCAAACCTCGAAGCTCGAGCGAAGCCCGAGCCGATCCTCATTCGTCCTTCGGGCACTGCAGATTGCAGCCATTTGGATCGCCCATGTCACCGCGCTTGCGCGCTGCCGATCGTTTGCCGTGCTGATACTTGTCCGACGGCGCGGACGCGGCGAACGGCATCTGAGGATGCTCGTTGAGGCGGAATTCATCGTTCAGGATGCCGCCCGGCACGCCAGGCGAGTTTTGCGCGTAAGCGACGGAGACGGTGGCACAGAGCACACCAGCCGCGACAGCGGCGGCACATGCGTGGAAAAGAGCTTTCATGTTGGTTCGGCGCGGCTTGCCGCGGGGTGAGAGCGGATACGAAGCCAAGAGAGTAGCCGAAACCGGCTTGCCGCGCAGCAGCGGGCGCCGAGCGCCATCGCGTTTCTGATTACGGGCTCTTACGCCCACCATTAAGCTAGCGCGCCGCCGAGTCCCTCGTCCAGATCGACGAGCCTGCCGCAGTCGCACGGATCGTAGCCGGCGAGCTGCTCGACACGATGGTGAAACGCGCTGCCGCGCAACAGATTGATCACCGTCGCGAGCGGTGCGCGCGACAGGTGCGCGCGGTCGCATGCGAAGTAATAGTCCTCGTCGACGATCGGAATGAAGTCGAGCCCGAAATGATGCGCGGCGGGCTGCACGCCGAAGCCTATGTCGGCCATGCCGCTCGCGACGAACGCCGCGATCGCGGAGTGCGTCAGCTCGGTCGACGCATAGCCGTTCACGCGGTCCGGGTCCACCCCGATCTGTCGCAACGAAAGATCGAGCAGCATCCGCGTACCCGAGCCCGGCTGGCGGTTGACGAAACGGATGTCGTCGCGCGCCAGATCGCCGAGCCCGCCGATTCCCTTGGGATTGCCCTTGCCGATGAAGAGTCCTTGCTTGCGCCGGGTCAGATGCACGAGCACGTGGCGTTGCGGATCGAGCCAGCGCCGGTAGGTATCGGCGCACACCGCGCGAAACTCGCCGAGCGGCAGGTGAAAGCCCGCCAGATCGCACTCGCCGCGCGCGAGCGCGCTGACCGCGTCGGCGCCGTCGCGGTACTTGATCTCGACCGGCAGATCGTTGGCGACCAGTGCCGTCACGAGCGCGGCCACCGCATAACCGTGCGACGCGTGGATGCGCACGTTATCGGTGGGGGGCGCGAGCCAGCGGTTCAGATCGCTCGCCACTTCGCTCGCGAGCGCCTGCAGATTGCCGTCGAGCCGCTCACCGCAGAGCCGTTGTGCACGCAGCACCGCGTGTCCGAGGTCGGACAAAACCGAGCCGCGCCCACGCTCTTTTGCGATCAGCGGACCGCCAAGCCGCTCCTCGATGCTGCGCAGCAAACCCCACGCGTGCCGGTAGGACAAACCCTTAAGCGCCGCGGCCTGGGCAATGCTGCCAGATTCATCGACAAGCGCGAGTAACGGCACCACGTCAGACAGGCTGGCCTCGCGGCCGTCCGCACCCTTCACGACCAGCTCGACCTGACATTCGATCCTGACCATATATGTTTGACTGTTTCCTATTGCGCGCGCCGGTTGGCCCGCCTATCTTTCGGCTATACCACATCGAATAAGCGAAGCATACGTGCACGTATTATGAATAACAAGTGCATATATCGCTTTGGAGGAGCCCCCACTTTGGACGATTCTCTCGCCACGGCGCCGGATCAGCTCGTGCAACGACACGCGCAACCGGGCCGCACACTGATGACGATCCTGCACGCGATCCAGGACGAACTCGGCTTTGTGCCACCCGCCGCAGTCGGACCGCTCGCCCGCGCGTTGAACCTGTCGCGCGCGGAAGTGCACGGCGTCATCACCTACTACCATCACTTCCGCACCACGCCGGCCGCGCCCGTCACGGTACAGCTGTGCCGCGCCGAAGCATGCCGCAGCATGGGCACCGAGGCGCTCGCCCAGCACATCGAGGCGCACACGGGTTGCCGCTTCGACGCGGGTCACCATGACGGCGCAACGGTAGAGCTCGAATCGGTGTACTGCCTCGGCCAATGCGCGCTGTCGCCGGCGATGATGCTCAACGGCACGCTGCACGCACGCGTTACGCCACAGAAATTCGACGCGCTGCTCGCCGCAGCCAGCAAACGCGTGGAGGTGCCGGCATGACGCGCATCTATGTTCCGCGAGATTCGTCGGCGCTCGCGCTCGGCGCCGATGCGCTGGCCGAAGCCATCGCCAGCGAAGCCGCGCGCCGCGGCATCGCGATCGAACTGATCCGCAACGGTTCGCGCGGGTTGCTGTGGCTCGAACCGCTGGTCGAAGTCGCGACGCCCGAAGGCCGCATCGGCTATGCGAATGTCGACGTGGAAGACGTCGCTGCGTTGTTCGACGCGGGCTTCGTCGATGGCGGCGAGCATGCGCGACGCGTCGGCGTGGTCGACGAGATTCCGTATCTGAAGAAGCAGCAGCGCCTGACCTTCGCGCGGATCGGCATCACCGACCCGCTGTCCATCGACGACTACGTCGCGCACGGCGGCCTCGAAGGCCTACGCAACGCGCTGCAAACCGACGGCGATGCCGCCTGCGAAGAGTTGATCCAATCCGGCCTGCGCGGCCGCGGCGGCGCGGCCTTCCCCGCAGGCATCAAGTGGCGCACGGTGCGCGGCGCAAAGGCTGCGCAGAAGTACGTGGTCTGCAATGCCGACGAAGGTGACTCGGGCACCTTCTCCGATCGTCTGGTGATGGAAAGCGATCCGTACGGGCTGATCGAAGGCATGATCATCGCGGGTGTCGTGACCGGCGCGACCGTCGGCTATATCTACGTGCGCAGCGAATACCCGCACTCGATCGCGACGCTCGAAGCGGCCATCGCCCGCGCGCGCACAGCCGGCTGGCTCGGCGACAGCGTGCTTTCGAGCGGGCAGCGCTTCGAGCTGTTCGTTGCGAAAGGCGCGGGCTCGTATGTGTGCGGCGAAGAAACCGCGATGCTGGAATCGCTCGAAGGCAAGCGCGGCATCGTCCGCGCGAAGCCACCGGTGCCCGCCCTCGTGGGTCTCTACGGCCAGCCCACCGTGATCAACAACGTGATCACGCTCGCCACGGTGCCGATCATCTTCGCGCGCGGCGCGGCGTTCTATAAGGACTTCGGCATGGGCCGCTCGCGCGGCACACTGCCGTTCCAACTGGCCGGCAACATCAAGCGAGGCGGCCTCGTCGAACTCGCGTTCGGCGTGACATTGCGCCAACTGCTCGACGACTTCGGCGGCGGCACCGCGAGTGGCCGGCCGGCGCGCGCGGTGCAGGTCGGCGGTCCGCTCGGCACCTATTTGCCGGAAAGCCAGTGGGACATCCCGATGGACTACGAAGCGTACGCGGCAGTCGGCGCGGTGATCGGCCACGGCGGTCTCGTCGTGCATGACGACACGTCGAACCTTGCCGAGCTCGCGCAATACGCGATGCACTTCTGCGCGCTCGAATCGTGCGGCAAATGCACACCGTGCCGCATCGGCTCGACGCGCGGCGTCGAGGTGATCGCGCGGATCCGTAACGGCGATACGTCGACGCGTCAGGTGCAATTGCTGCGCGATCTGTGCGACACGATGGTGTCCGGTTCGCTGTGCGCGATGGGCGGCATGACGCCGTTCCCGGTGCTGTCCGCGCTCGATCATTTCCCAGAAGACTTCGGTCTCGCCGCCGATCCCACTGCCGACCACGCCACCAAAGCGGCCGCGGCCTGACACCAGGAGTTCACTATGTCCGATCAGTTCAACTCCCGCTCCCTGAAGGAACTCCCCGAGGGGGGCGGCTGCGGCTCAGGCAACTGCGCGTGCAAGTCGCAAGCCATAGCACGCGCCGCCAACCCATTCGCCGATGACACCGACTACGGCACCCCCGCCCGTCACTCGGACGTCGACGTGACGCTCGAAATCGACGGCCAGGCGGTGACCGTACCCGCCGGCACGTCGGTGATGCGCGCGGCGGCCGAAGCCGGCGTCAACGTGCCGAAGCTGTGCGCGACCGATTCGCTCGAGCCGTTCGGCTCATGCCGTCTGTGTCTGGTCGAAATCGAAGGACGGCGCGGCTATCCGGCCTCGTGCACGACGCCGGTCGAAGCCGGCATGAAGGTGCGCACGCAGACCGACCGTCTGCAGACGCTGCGTCGCAACGTGATGGAACTGTACATCTCCGACCATCCGCTCGATTGCCTGACCTGCCCCGCCAACGGCGACTGCGAACTGCAGGACATGGCGGGCGTGACCGGCCTGCGCGAAGTGCGCTACGGCTTCGACGGCGAGAATCACCTGAAGGACAAGAAGGACGAATCGAATCCGTACTTCACGTACGACCCGTCGAAGTGCATCGTCTGCAATCGCTGCGTGCGCGCGTGCGAGGAAACCCAGGGCACGTTCGCGCTGACGATCACCGGACGCGGCTTCGAATCGCGCGTCGCGGCGAGCGAGAACCAGCCGTTCATGGAATCGGAGTGCGTGTCGTGCGGCGCGTGCGTGGCCGCGTGCCCGACCGCGACCCTTCAGGAAAAGACCGTCGTGATGCTCGGCCAGCCTGAGCACTCGGTCGTCACCACCTGCGCGTATTGCGGCGTCGGCTGCTCGTTCAAGGCCGAGATGAAAGGCAACCAGGTCGTGCGGATGGTGCCGCACAAGAACGGCCAGGCCAACGAAGGCCATGCGTGCGTGAAGGGCCGCTTCGCGTGGGGCTACGCGACGCACAAGGACCGCATCACCAAGCCGATGATCCGCGCGAAGATCACCGACCCGTGGCGCGAAGTCAGCTGGGACGAAGCGATCTCCTACGCGGCATCGGAGTTCCGCCGTATCCAGGCGAAGCATGGGCGCGATTCGATCGGCGGCATCACGTCGTCGCGCTGCACGAACGAAGAAACGTACCTCGTGCAGAAGCTCGTGCGCGCCGCATTCGGCAACAACAACGTCGACACCTGCGCGCGCGTCTGCCATTCGCCGACCGGCTACGGCCTGAAGACGACGATCGGCGAATCGGCCGGCACGCAGACGTTCGCATCGGTCGATAAGGCCGACGTCATCATGGTGATCGGCGCAAATCCGACCGACGGCCACCCGGTGTTCGGCTCGCGGCTGAAGCGCCGCGTGCGCGAGGGCGCAAAGCTGATCGTCGTCGATCCGCGCCGCATCGATATCGTCGATACGCCGCACGTGAAGGCGTCGCACCATCTGCAATTGCGGCCCGGCACCAACGTCGCGATCGTCAACGCGCTCGCGCATGTGATCGTCACCGAAGGCCTGCTCGACGAAGCGTTCATCGCCGAGCGCTGCGAAACGCGCGCGTTCGAGCAGTGGCGCGATTTCGTCGCGCTGCCTGAGAACTCGCCCGAAGCGACCGAAGCGGCAACCGGCGTGCCCGCACAACAAGTACGCGAAGCCGCCCGCATTTACGCGACCGGCGGCAACGCCGCGATCTACTACGGCCTGGGCGTCACCGAACACGCGCAAGGCTCGACGATGGTGATCGGCATCGCGAACCTCGCGATGGCGACCGGCAACATCGGCCGCGAAGGTGTCGGCGTGAATCCGCTGCGCGGCCAGAACAACGTGCAGGGCTCTTGCGACATGGGCTCGTTCCCGCACGAGCTGCCCGGCTATCGGCACATCGGCGATCCGCTCGTGCGCACGCAGTTCGAAAACGCCTGGAACGTCACGCTGCAACCGGAACCGGGCCTGCGCATTCCGAACATGTTCGACGCCGCGCTGCACGGCACCTTCAAGGGCCTGTACTGCCAGGGCGAGGACATCGTGCAGTCGGACCCGAACACGCATCATGTGGCGGCGGCGCTGTCGTCGATGGAATGCATCGTGGTGCAGGACATCTTCCTGAACGAGACCGCCAAGTACGCCCACGTGCTGCTGCCGGGCTCGTCGTTCCTCGAAAAGGACGGCACGTTCACCAACGCCGAGCGCCGCATCTCGCGCGTGCGCAAGGTGATGCCGCCGCTCGGCGGTTACGCGGACTGGGAAGTCACGCAGCTGCTGTCGCGCGCGCTCGGCTACGAGATGGACTACACGCATCCGTCCGAGATCATGGACGAAATCGCACGGCTCACGCCGACCTTCCACGGCGTGTCGTTCCAGAAGATCGACGAAATGGGCAGCATCCAGTGGCCGTGCAACGAGGACGCGCCCGACGGCACGCCGACGATGCACGTCGGTACCTTCGTGCGCGGCAAGGGCAGGTTCGTGATCACGAAGTTCATCGCATCGCCGGAGAAGGTCACGCGCAAGTATCCGCTGCTGCTGACGACCGGGCGCATCCTGACGCAGTACAACGTCGGCGCGCAGACGCGCCGCACCGACAACTCGCTCTGGCATGACGAAGACCGGCTCGAACTGCATCCGGACGATGCGGAGGAACGCGGGATCAAGACCGGCGACTGGGTCGGCATCGAATCGCGCGCGGGGCAGACCGTGTTGCGCGCGAAGGTGACGGAGCGGATGCAGCCGGGCGTCGTCTATACGACGTTCCACTTCCCCGAATCGGGCGCGAACGTGATCACGACCGACAGCTCCGACTGGGCGACGAACTGCCCCGAATACAAGGTGACCGCGGTGCAGGTGATGCCGGTCGAGCAGCCGTCGCAATGGCAGCAGGACTATTCGCGCTTCAGTAGCGAACAGCTCGAACTGCTGAAGCGGCGCGAGCAGGCCGATTCGGCCGCGGCCGTTACCGCGGGCAAGTGAGGCGAGCGATGGACAATCGGAATCTGATCGACATGGCGAACCGGATCGGCGACTTCTTCGAGTCGATGCCCGACCACGAGGAAGCGCTGAGCGGCGTCGCCGAACACATCCGCCGCTTCTGGGAGCCGCGCATGCGGCGCGCGCTGCTCGCAACGCTCGACGAAGCGCCGGACACCTATGACATCGCGCTAACGAACTTCACGCGCGAGGCGATCGTCAGGTATCGCGAGAAGTTGACGCCGGCCCAGGCGTCGGCGGCTTAGGCTCAGGCCATTTCCTCAACCACCCCACCGTGGCGCGGCGGCGCGATCCGCTGCCGCGCCCGCGCCGCGCAACAGGCGACCCTGATCACAGCGTCGCCTGCTCGTGGATCTCTCCCCCCACCGCAAACCACGCCTCGCAGTGCCGTACGAGACCGTGCAGGTCCGAGCCGGTGCGTCCGCGCGCGCTGATATAGCCGTCGGGCCGCACCAGATAAAACGACGGCCGCGTGCGCCCATACGATTCGGACAGCGCCGGGCCGCGGTCGCCGGTCGTATCGGTGACGCGCCAGATCCGCACCGCGTTCGGCAGCAGCCGCTCGACCTCGGCGGCGAGCTTTTCCAGCTCCGGGTCCGGCGGCGCCGCATGCTTCGCAGCCGGATCGAGCGGCGTGCCGTCGACGGGCAGCGGCGGCACCAGCAGAAACAGCGAGAAGAACGCCGGATCGTGCAGATCGAAAATGCAGCCGACGCCCGGTGCGCGCCCGAGCGGACCGTCGACAACATGCACAAGCGCATCCGGCGCGCGCTCGCCCGCGCGCGGGCCGCCGTCGAGCACGCGTTCGAGCGTGAGCGGACTGCGCCGGTACTGGATCGACAGCTCGCTGATCGTCGCGCGCGCGGCATCGCGCAGCGGGCCGAGCGCGGCCAGTACCGGCATCACGCGCTCGCGCAGCAGCTTCAGCGGACCGTGATCGGCCTCGGCCATCTGCGTGATGAACCCGGTCTGGCGCAGCACCTCGCGCTCGATCGGGTGCCGTTCGGCGTGGTACGTGTCGAGCAGGCGATCCGGCGCCGCGCCGCCGACCACGCGCGCGAGCTTCCAGCCGAGATTGAGCGCTTCCTGGATGCCGGTATTCATGCCTTGCGCGGCCGCGGGGCTGTGTACATGCGCGGCATCGCCGGCGAGGAAGATGCGGCCTACGCGCAGCCGATCGACCATCCGGCTGTTCACGTGGAAATACGCCGACCACGCGAGATCCGACACGTCGACGCGCTCGCGCACGCGCCGCGCGATCAGCGCCTTGCATTGTTCGAGCGACGGCGCTGCGGGTGTGGCCGGCGGCGCGGCGCTGCCCGACGGCTCGACCGCGTGATCGGCGATCAGTCGATGACGGCCGTGGCCCATCGGGAACAGCGCGACGAGACCGTCGCCCGACGCGAAGATATGGAATTCGTCGTCGGGCCAGTCGGTTTCCGCGTGCAGGTCGGCGAGCAGGAAGGTCTGCTCGAAGGTCTTGCCCTCGAAATTCAGCCCGAGGCGATGGCGAATCGAACTATGCGCGCCGTCGGCCGCGATCATATATGACGGGCGCATGCCTTCCGTCCGGCCGTCCGCGCGGCGCAAGGTCGCCTGAATGCTCGCTGAGCCCTGCATGAACGCCATCAGTTCGACGCCGCGCTCGACCTTCACGCCGAGCGTCGCAAGATGCTCGGTCAGAAGCCGCTCGGTCACCGACTGGTCGAGAAACAGCAGATAGGGATAGCGCGTGTGCAGCGCGTCAAAATCGAGCTGCGCAAGCCGCATGCCGTTCGAAAACAGATTCGCGACGCGCGCGCGATGGCCGAGTTCGAGAAACGGCTCGATCAGCCGATGCTGCTCGAGCAGCTCGAGCGTGCGTGCCTGAATGCCGATTGCGCGCGAATAAGGGTTCGGCTGCGGCGCCTTGTCGATCAGACGCACGGGGATGTGAGCACGCGCGAGACTCATCGCTGCGGCAAGTCCGGTGGGACCGGCCCCGACGATCAGCACCGGCGACGCGTCGTAGGCGGCAGCGTCCATGCGGAACTCCGGAGGCAACATTGCGTTCTAGTGTACGCCGCCGCTCTCGCGCACAGCGGTGCGCTGCATCAATCGCGGAGGGGACGCCCCGTCGCTCCAGAGGCGCCCGCGAGCCGCGCAAATCCGGGCCCCTTGCGCAAGTATGGGAAAATGCGGCCCAGTCTGATTGATCCGAATGCCCTCCCCGTCATGCAACCTGTATTTGACCGCGCGTTCGCGGCGCATCGTGACGGCCGCCTCGACGACGCCGAACGCGGCTACCGCGCCACGCTCGACCACGACCCCAGCCATGTCGATGCGCTGCATCTGCTCGGCGTGCTGCGCCACCAGCAGGGCCAGCACGCCGAAGCCGCGGCGCTCGTGAGGCGCGCGGTCGACCTGCGCCCCGAAGACGCGGCGCTGCAGCTGAACCTCGGCAATGCGCTGAAGGCGCTCGGCCAGATCGACGCCGCGATCGAGCAGTTCCGCAACGCGCTGACGCTCGCACCGACGTTCCCGATGGCGCACTACAACCTCGGCAACGCCTACGCGTCGCTGGGCCGTCACGAAGACGCCGCCGATGCGTTCGAACGCTCGCTGCGCCTGCAGCCGGACGACGCGTCGTCGCACAACAATCTCGGCAATGCGCTGCACGCGCTCGGGCGTCACGCGGACGCGATCGCGTCGTTCCGGCGCGCGCTCGAACTGCGCCCCGGTCACGCGGGCGCGCTGAACAACATGGGCATGTCGCTGAACGCGCTCGATCGGCCGGACGAGGCGGTGCCCTGCTTCGAGGCCGCGCTCGCCGCCGAGCCGCGCTTCGTCGCCGCGCACTTCAACCTCGCGAACACGTTCGATGCGACCGGCCGACATGCGCAGGCAGTCGCGTCATTCGAAGCGGCGCTGCGGCTGCAGCCGAACCTGCCGCCCGCGATCTACGGCATGGGCAACGCACTCGCGGCGCTCGGCCGGGCCGAACAGGCGTTGCCGTATCTGGAGCGCGCGGTCGGGCTCGATCCGCAATTCGCGCTCGCGTGGCTCGCGCTCGGCACCGCGCACCAGGCGCTCGGCGCGCACGCTGCCGCGGTGCGCGCGCTCGATCAGGCGTTGCGGCTGCGCCCCGACCTCGCGTCCGCGCATATGAACCGTGCGCTCGCGTGGCTCGCGATGCGCGACTTCGAGCGCGGTCTGCCCGAATACGAATGGCGGCTGCAAACCGTCGCGCAACCGGCGATCCAGACGCTGCCGCGCTGGCACGGCGAGCCGATCGACGAGTACACGCTGCTGATCCATGCCGAACAGGGTTTCGGCGACACGCTGCAGTTCGTGCGCTTCGTGCCGCTCGCCACGCAACGCGCCGCGCGCGTCGTGCTCGAAGTGCAGCCGCAGCTGGTGCCGCTGCTCGCGCCCGTCGCGCAGGCATGGCGCGTCTCGCTGATCGCGCAGGGCCAGCCGCGTCCCGCCGCCGATCTGCAAATTCCGCTGCTGAGCCTGCCGCTCGCGCTCGGCACGCGCTACGACACGATCGAAGCGCGCACGCCCTATCTGAGCGTGCCGCCGGCCTATCGCCGCAAATGGCGCGGCTCGCTCGGCGGTCAGGCGAAGCGCAAGATCGGGCTCGCCTGGTCTGGGCGCATCCAGCGCAACGAAACCCGCACGATGCCGCTCGCCGCGCTGGAGCCGCTGTTCGCGCTCCACGGCATCGACTGGATCGTGCTGCAGCCCGATCTGTCCGACGACGAACGCGCCGCGCTCGATGCGCATCCGCGCGCGGCCGCGATCCATCGCTTCGACCAACGCATCGGCGACTTTGCGGATACCGCGGCGATCGTCGAGCGGCTCGACGCGGTGGTGTCGATCGACACGTCGATCGCGCACCTCGCCGGCGCGCTGCGCAAGCCGCTGTGGCTGATGCTGCCGTTCGCCGCCGACTGGCGCTGGTTCGACGGCGACACGCGCAGCCCGTGGTATCCGGGCGCGACGCTGGTGCGTCAGCCGCGGCCGGGCGCGTGGGATCAAGTCGTCGAGGCGGTCGCCGACGAATTGCGGCACGGCTAGCGACGGACCACGCGCCGCCAGCAAACAAAAAACCCCGCCTTCGCGGTAATGCCGTTCAGTTAAGACCTGAACGGCATTTTTGTTTTTAGGGTTGGAGTTGTAAACAGAACGGCAAGCTGTTAACTTTGGTCGCGATGCTGAGCGACCACCTTACCTTCCTGCTCGATGCAG